>DATGHJ010000258.1:0-2912 GCA_035308085.1 Trinickia sp.
CGTATGAAGAGGCGGCGGCGCGCTGCTTCTCCTGGTCGAATCGCGAGGCGATCCTGCAGTTGCCGCGCCGCGTGCGCGGACGCGCGGCATGACGGCCACCGATGCCGGCGCCGCCACGCGGCCTTTCGCGCGGCTTCGGCAGACGATCGCAGCGGGACGGTCTTCGCGGCTCCTGCTCACGGCAGGCAATACGGTGCGCCTGCTGCGCGGCGGCGCGGATTTCTTTGCGGCGCTGATCGAGCGTATTGACGGTGCGAGCGAAACGGTCGCGCTCGAAACATACATCTTCTGCGACGACGCAGCCGGCCGCCCGGTTTCCGATGCGTTGATGCGCGCCGCCCACCGAGGCGTGGACGTGCGCGTGATCACCGACGGCATCGGCACCGATCGTCTGCCGATGTTCAACGAGTGGCCCGCGGCAGGCGTCGAGCACCGCATCTTCAACCCGCATTTGTTCGGCCGCTTCGGCTTTTCGCGCACGCACCGCAAGCTCGCGGTCGTCGATGGCCGGTTCGCGTTTTGCGGCGGCATCAACATCGTCGACGATTTCGTCCAGGATCACGTCCGCCTGCCTTATCCGCGCTGGGACTTCGCGGTCGAATTGACCGGGCCGGTGGTCGCGCAAGTCGGGGAGGCGTTCGACTCGCAATGGCGGCGTATCGAGCTCGGCCACCGGCCCCGGCCGCTGCAGACACTGGGTTCCGAGGCGCGGCTGTCGTTGCCGGAGAGCGCCGTCGCGTCGGCGTTGATGGGCCGCTCGGGGCGTGCGCGCCGCCGGGCGATTGCGGCGGCGCGGGCGACTCGCGAACCGAGCGTCGCGTTCATCGCGCGCGACAACATCGTGAACCGGCGCGCGATCGAAAAGGCGTATCTCGCCGCGATCGGGCGGGCGCGCCACGAGGTGCTGCTCGCCAATCCCTACTTCATGCCGGGCCGCAGACTGCGCCGCGCGCTCGTGCGGGCGGCTCGGCGGGGCGTCGACGTGCGCATCCTGATCGGCCGCAAGGAGTTCGCGGCGCTCGACTACGCCGTGCCCTATCTCTACCGCACGTTGCTCAACGACGGCGCGCGCATCGCCGAGTACGAAAAAACGATGCTGCACGGCAAAGTTGCCGTGGTCGACTCGAATTGGGGTACAGTCGGTTCCTCAAATCTCGACGCGTTGAGTCTCGTCCTAAACAACGAGGCCAACGTGGTGCTCGTCAAGCACAGCGAGATCGGATTGCTGCGCGACGCGATCCTCGCCGCGTTCGGCGAAGCACGGCCGATAGACGCTGCCCGTTACGCCGCGCGTCCGCTCGGCGAGCGGCTCTTGAACTGGTTCGCGTACCAGTCCTACCGTACCGTCATGAAGCTGCTGACTGTCGGCGGCTACGACTGATCCGCTGCGCCGTGCCACGCCGTGCCATGCCGTGCCACGCCGGACGCGCCAAAGGCAATCGGCAAAAAGCCCGCTTCCTGGGATGCGGCAACGCCGCAAGAATACGAAATGCCGGTTAGATACCGGTGTCTAATAAATTTCTTGTTTCGTCAGCGGTCGCACTCAATAATAGTACGGCCGTTCGATTTTCGATTTCGGTCACATAAGAACGGTACAAAGCTATGCGAAAAGGCGAACAGACGCGCGCCGCAATTCTCGACGCTGCATTGGACTTGGCAAGTCGCGACGGGCTCGAGGGCCTGACGATCGGCTTGCTCGCCGAGCGCATGCAGATGAGCAAGAGCGGGGTGTTCGCGCATTTCGGGTCGCGCGAGGACTTGCAAGTCGAGGTCGTGCGCGAATATCACCGTCGGTTCGAAGACGAGGTGTTTTTCCCGAGCTTGCGCGAGCCGCGCGGTTTACCGCGTTTGCGCGCGATGCTCTCCCGCTGGATAGAAAAGCGCATCCAGGAAGTGACGACCGGATGCATCTACATCAGCGGCGCGGTCGAATACGACGACCGCGGGGATAACCCGGTGCGCGAGCAGCTCGTGCTGAGCGTCACGACGTGGCGCTCGGCGCTGCTGAGGGCCATTTCGCAGGCGATGGAAGAGGGGCATCTGCGCAAGGACACCGATCCGAACCTGATGCTCTTCGAGGTTTACAGCTTCACGCTCGGTCTGCATCACGACGCGCGCTTTCTGCATCTGCCGGATGCGGTGCGTCTCACGTGGGCCGCGCTGGAAAAACTGATTGTTTCGTATCAGAGCGAAAGCCGCTAGCACGACCACAGGCGTCGCGGCCGACCTCGTTGCCCCAACCTTTGGAGAGAGTCATGGGACAGTACGCCGCGCCGCTGCGCGACATGCAATTCGTGTTGCACGAGCTGCTCAATGTGGAAGCCGCAGTCAAGGGGATGCCGAAGCACGCGGATCTTGACGCCGACACGATCAACCAAGTACTCGAAGAAGCCGGCAAGTTCTGCTCCGAAGTGCTGTTCCCGCTTAACCAGAGCGGCGACAAGGAAGGCTGCACCTACGGCGGCGACGGCGTCGTGACGACGCCCAAGGGCTTCAAGGAGGCCTACCGGCAATACGTCGAGGCGGGTTGGCCGGCGCTCGGCTGCGATCCCGAGTATGGCGGCCAGGGGCTGCCGGCGTTCGTGAACAATGCGCTCTACGAGATGCTCAACTCGGCGAACCAGGCCTGGACGATGTACCCGGGCCTGTCGCACGGCGCCTATGAGTGCCTGCACGCGCACGGCACCCCCGAACAGCAGCAGACCTATTTGCCGAAACTCGTGTCGGGCGTCTGGACCGGCACGATGTGCCTGACCGAGCCGCACTGCGGCACCGACCTCGGCATCCTGCGCACCAAGGCCGAGCCGAACGGCGAAGGCTCCTACTCGATCACTGGCACCAAGATCTTCATTTCGAGCGGCGAGCACGACCTCGCCGAGAACATCGTCCACCTCGTGCTCGCGCGCCTGCCG
>DATGHJ010000259.1:0-3811 GCA_035308085.1 Trinickia sp.
CACGCGGACATCCTGTCGATCGATACGCAAGCCGCATCTCAACTCGCGGGCGTGCGCGCGGTGCTCACGCGCGACGATTTGCGTCCATGGTCGCGTCCGTTCGTCGTCGGCGTGAAGTCGCCAATGGAACAGTGGGCGCTCGCGATGGACCGCGTGCGCTACGTCGGCGAGCCGGTCGCGGTCGTGATGGCCGAATCGCGCGCGCTCGCGGAAGACGCGCTCGATCTCATCAAGGTCGATTACGCGATGCTCGATCCCGTGACGTCAATCGAACAGGCCGCGCGGGACGACGCGCCGGTGCTGCACGAACGCGTCGGCAGCAATGTCATCAGCGACCGGCATTTCCGCTACGGCGAGCCGGAAACGGCCTTCGAGCGCGCCCCTCATCGCGTGAAGCTGGTCGCGCATTATCCGCGCAACACCTGCGCGCCGATCGAATGCGGCGTGGTCATCGCCGAATATCTCTCGGGCGATGAAGGCTACGACGTCACATCGAATTTCATGGGGCCGTTCTCGCTGCACGCCGTCATGGCGATGGCGCTGAACGTGCCCGCCAATCGCTTGCGTCATAAGGCTCCGCGCGATTCCGGCGGCAGCTTCGGCGTGAAGCAGGCCGTGTTTCCTTACGTCGTGTTGATGTGCCTCGCGTCGCGCAAGGCGGGCGCGCCGGTGAAATGGGTCGAGGACCGGCTCGAGCATCTGAGTGCGGCGACATCGGCCACGGCGCGGGTCTCGACGATCGAAGCCGCCGTTGAAGCGGATGGCCGCATCGTCGCGCTGTCCTACGATCAACTCGAAGACGTCGGCGGCTACGTGCGTGCGCCCGAACCCGCGACGTTCTACCGGATGCACGGCTGCCTGACCGGCGCCTACGCCATTGCCAATCTGCTCGTGCGCAATCGCGTCGTGTTGACCAACAAGACGCCAACCGGCCTCGTGCGCGGCTTCGGCGGACCGCAGGTGTATTTCGCGCTGGAGCGGTTGATCCAGCGCATCGCAATCGAGCTGAAACTCGATGTGCTCGACGTGTATCGCCGCAATTTCGTTCCCGCCGATGCCTTTCCCTATCGCGCGGCAGCGGGCGCCCTTCTCGATTCGGGCAACTATCACGAAGCGCTGCACCGCTCAATCGACGATGGCGGATACCGCGAACTCGTCGCACGGCGCGACGCCGCGCGCGACGCAGGGCGGCTATATGGCATAGGCTTCGCCGCGATCGTGGAACCGTCGGTCTCGAACATGGGCTACATCACGACCGTGATGCCCGCCGACGCGCGCAAAAAAGCCGGGCCGAAGAACGGTGCGATCGCGAGCGCGACCGTCAGCGTCGATCTGCTCGGCGGCGTGGTAGTGACGATCGCATCCACGCCCGCGGGCCAGGGTCACATGACAGTGTGCGCGCAAGTCGTCGCCGACGTGCTCGGGCTCGAGCCGACGGACATCGTCGTCAATGTCGAATTTGATACGCACAAGGACGCCTGGTCGGTCGCGGCCGGCAACTATTCGAGCCGCTTCGCGGGTGCGGTGGCGGGCACGGTGCATCTCGCCGCGACGCGCGTGCGCGACAAGCTCGCGCGCGTGCTCGCCAAGCAGTTCAACTGCGCGGCGGGCGACGTTCACTTTGAAGGCGGGCGGGTCTTTCCACACGATGCCGAAGACCGCGCGCTGCCGTTCGCGCGCGCCGCGAGCAATGCGCCGCACTGGGCGCCTGCGTTGTTGCCCGAAGGCGAAGAGCCGGGCCTGCGCGAAACCGTGTTCTGGTCGCCGCCGCACATGGACGCGCCGGACGAACAGGACCGTATCAATACATCGGCGGCGTATGGCTTTGCGTTCGACATGTGCGGTGTCGAAGTGGATCGCACGACCGGACGCGTGCGCATCGACCGGTATGTGACCGTGCACGACGCCGGCACGATCCTCAATCCCGCCCTCGCCGATGGCCAGATTCGCGGCGCGTTCGCGCAAGGCGTCGGCGCGGCGCTGATGGAAGAGTTTCGCTACGGCGCTGACGGCAGCTTCCAGTCCGGAACGCTCGCCGACTATCTGATGCCGACGACCTGCGAGGTGCCCGATCCGCTCATCGTGCATCTGGAGACGCCCTCGCCTTTCACGCCGCTCGGCGCGAAGGGCCTCGGCGAAGGCAACAACATGAGCACGCCGCCGTGCATCGCGAATGCGGTGGCGGATGCGCTCGGCGCCCAAGACATTCGCTTGCCGCTCACTCCGCCCAAAGTGATGGCGATGATCGGCATCGACGATCCCGAACCGTCGCGCCCGGAATATCGCGAAGCGCCCGCCACGAAGCCCGCGACGCCGGGCGGCGGACGCGCGCTGACGGCGCAGGGCGCGGTCGACCTGCCCGCGACGCCCGAAGCCGTGTTCGCCGTGCTGCTCGACCCGAAGGCGCTTGCGAACGTCATTCCCGGCTGCCACGCGCTCGAAGAAACTGCGCCGAACCAGTATCGCGCGGACGTGACCGTCGGCGTCGGCATGATCAAGGCGCGTTTCGAGGCGCGTATCGGCTTGTCGGAGATCGATGCGCCCCGCAGCCTGCGTCTTGCGGGCGCAGGCATCTCGCCGCTCGGCAGCGCGCGCGGCAGCGGTCTCGTCGAACTGACGCCGCAAGGCAGCGGCACGCGGCTCACGTACGACTACGAAGCGCAGGTCTCAGGCAAGGTCGCTGCGGTCGGCGGCCGCATGCTCGAAGGCGCGGCGAAGGTCGTGCTGAAGCAGTTGTTCGAATCGCTCGGACGGCAGGCGGCGGGCAAGCCGGTGCAAGCGCGCGGATCGTGGATCGCAAGACTGCTCGCACGTTTGAGGAGACCCGCATGAAGCCCGCACCATTTGATTACCTGCGCGCGACGACCGCGCAGGACGCGCTCGACGCGCTCGCGCAATACGGCGAAGACGCGCGCGTGCTGGCGGGCGGCCAGTCGCTCATGGCCGTGCTCAATATGCGGCTCGCCCAGCCGAAGTTGCTCATCGACATCTCGCGCACCACCGATCTCGATGCCGTGCGCGTCGACGAGCCGGCGGGGCATCTCGTCGTGAACGCCGCGGCGACGCAAGGCAGCGTCGAATGGCGTAGCACCCTCACCGACGAAGCGCCGCTGCTCGCGATGGCCTTCCCGCATATCTCGCACTTCCAGATTCGCAATCGCGGGACCGTGTGCGGTTCGATCGCGCACGCGGACCCGAGCGCGGAGTTGCCGCTCGTGCTTTCCGCGCTTGGCGGCGACGTGATGCTGCGTTCGAAGAAAAAACGCCGCACGCTCGCCGCGCAGGATTTCTTTCAGGGAATGCTGATGACCGCGCGCGAGCCGGATGAACTCGTTGAAGCGGTGCGCTTCCCGCTGCGTAAGCCGGGCGAACGCTATGCGTTCACGGAATTTTCCGCCCGGCACGGCGATTTCGCGATCGTCGCGTGCGCGGCCGTCGTCACCGACAAGTCGATCCGCATTGCGGTCGGCGGCGTCGCGGACCGGCCGGTGACGGAGCAATGGCCGCGTCTGCAGGGCGACGACCTGCGCGGTGCACTGAACGATTTGAGCTGGAAACTGAACGCGCAGGACGACGCGCACATCAGCGCGAAATATCGCCGGAATCTGGTCCGGCAACTCGGATGGCGCGTGATCGAGGAGGCAAAGTGAGCAAGACGGACACCATCATGCGGCACGGCAGAGCGCAGCGTATCGCGCTGACGCTGAACGGCCGCGAACGAAGCGGCTATTGCGAGCCGCGCGAACTGCTGTCGGACTTCATTCGGCACGAGCTCGGCGCGACGGGCACGCACGTCGGCTGCGAGCACGGC
>DATGHJ010000260.1:0-3956 GCA_035308085.1 Trinickia sp.
CCGCGTTGAAGATGATGCGCACCGTCGAGCGTCCGGCCGAGCGCTACCGCCTCGCCTTGCGCGCGGTCGCGAGCGGCGGCGAATCGCTCGGCGAGGAGCTGATCGAATGGGGCCGCGCGGCGCTCAACGTCACGATCAACGAGTTCTACGGGCAGACCGAGTGCAACGTCGTGCTCAGTTCATGCAGCACGCTGTTCGAGCCGCGCATCGGCTCAATCGGCAAGGCGGTGCCGGGCCACGACGTCGCGATCGTCGACGACGCCGGCCGCGTGCTGCCGCACGGCGCCGAAGGCAACATCGGCATCCGCGCGCCCGACCCCGTGATGTTCCTCGGCTACTGGCGCAACCCGGAGGCGACGCGCGAAAAGTTCGCGGGCGATTATCTCGTGACCGGCGACATCGGCGTGATGGACGACGACGGTTTCGTGCGCTTCGTCGGGCGCAACGACGACGTGATCACGAGCGCGGGCTACCGCATCGGCCCGGGGCCGATCGAGGACTGCCTGCTCGGTCATCCGGCCGTGCGGATGGCGGCCGTGGTCGGCATGCCGGACGAGACGCGCACCGAGATCGTCAAGGCTTTCATCGTGCTGAACGCGGGCTTCGAGCCCGGCGACGCGCTCGTGCGCGAGATCCAGACACACGTGAAGACACGCCTCGCCGCGCACGAATATCCGCGCGAAATCGCATTCGTCGACAGCCTGCCGATGACCGCGACCGGCAAGATCGTCCGCCGCGAATTGCGTAGCGCCAAGGCGCCTTGACCGATGGTTTATAGTTACGCCCGCTCGTCATACACCACGCACACTCGATGACTTCCCCCGATACGTCCGGCGCGGGCTCCCACAGCCCGCTCTACCTGAAGCTGCTCGCCGAAACCGCCAAGATCGGCTGGTCCGAGCTCGAACGGTTCTTTGCGCGCGGCGTGCTGCTGCGCGTGGCGCGCGACCTCGATCTCGTGAGCGTGGCCGAAGCGGTCGCCAACGACGACACGACGCAAGTCGCGCAGTGGCTTTCCGCGGGGCTCGTCGAGCGCGTACAAACCGCGACCGCGGCCGATTTCGCCGCGCGCGATCCGGACCTGTGGGCGGTCGTCGTGTCGCCGTGGGTCTGCGTGCAGGAACGCGGCTAGGCACCCGCGCGTGAGCCCGTCCCCCCGCCCTGCCGATGCCGCAGACGACTCTCGACCCGTGTCTGCTCCAAGCGCAGCGGACAACGCCGCCTACGCGTTGCCGACACGCTGGCATCGCCGCGTGCTGACGCTCGCGTTCCCGATCGTTCTCGCGAATCTCACGCAGCCGCTGTTGTCGGCCGTCGATACCGCTGTCGCCGGGCATCTGGACGGCGCCGCCTACCTCGGCGGCGTGGCGCTCGGCGGTCTCTTCTTCAGCTTCGTGTTCTGGGGCTTCGGCTTTCTACGGATGGGCACGACCGGGCTCGTCGCGCAGGCGTTTGGCGCGCGGGACCACACCGGGCTGCGCTCGAATGTCGTGCGCGCCCTCTTGCTCGCGTTCACGATCGGCGCCGCCGTGCTCGCGCTGCAAACGCCGCTGATCCGCTACGCGCTCGCCGCGCTCGGCGGCAGCGATGCCGTGCGCGAAAACGCCGCCACCTATTGCCATGCGCGCATCTGGGCCGCGCCGCTCGCACTCGCGAACTATGTCGTGCTCGGCTACCTGCTCGGCGCGCAGCGCGTGCGTCTTGCGCTGATCACGCAAGTCTTCATCAATGCCGTCAACATCGTCGCCGTGCTGCTCTACGTGTACGCATTCGACTGGGGCGTCGCGGGCATGGGCGCCGCCACGGCCACCGCCGACGCGTGCGGCTTCGTGCTCGGCGCGTTCATCCTGTGGCAGTTGCGCCCGCGCGGCTTGCCCGCGCTTGACGCCGCGTCGCTGCTGGACACGACTGCGCTCAAGCGTCTCGTCGCGATCAACCGCGACATCTTCGTTCGCACGCTGTGCCTGCTCGCGTCGTTCGGCTGGTTCGCACACGTCGGCGCACAGGAAGGCGACGCGACGCTCGCCGCGAACGCACTGCTGCTCAACTTCCAGACCTTCATGGCGTTCGGACTCGACGGCTTTGCGCACGCCGCCGAGGCGCTCGTCGGCGCGGCGCTCGGCGCGCGGAATCGCGACGCGTTTCAAAAAGCGGTCAAGATCACGCTGTGGTGGTCGGTGCTCGGCGCGCTCGCGTTCTCGCTCGTCTATTGGGGCGCGGGCGTCTGGATCATCGAGCGGCTGACCGATCAGGCCCCCGTGCGCGCCGCCGCCGAGCGCTATCTGCCGTGGGCGGCGCTTTCGCCCGTGATCTCGGTGTGGGGCTTTCTGCTCGACGGCGTGTTCATCGGCGCGACGCAAACGCGAGAGCTGATGAAATCGATGGCCATGTCGTTCGCGGTGTTCATGGTCGCGTCGTGGCTACTCGCCGGGTCGCTCGGCAACCACGGCCTGTGGCTCGCGCTCACGATCTTCATGGCCGCGCGCGGCGTGACGCTCGCCGCCTATTTGCCGCGTCTTTCCACCCGCTTCGGCGAGATGCGCTCACAGAATCTGCCGGCCGCGACCTGAGCTTTGCGGGCCGCGCGGCCCCGCGTGAACCCAACACGCCCCGCTGCGTTCGGTCAGACCCCGACGCCAACCACGCGCCTGTCGCCGCTATTGCGGCGCAGCGGGCGCGTCGATCATCGAGGGCGGCCGGTCGTCGGTCGGCACGCCGTGGTAGTCAGGCGGATCTTGCGGCGGCTTGCCGTGATGGGGGGCGTCGACGCAGCCCGCGACCATCGTCGCGAGCAGGACAGCAAAGGCAATGCGCTTCATGAAAGGTCCCGAATCGGATGAGGAACGGCAAAAAGAACGCGTGAGTCTAAATGAAAACGCCGGCCGGGATCGACTCGACGCTTTCCACGGTTGCCACACTGTTGGCAGCGCGTGCGATATCTTCCGACATCACGAGTCCCGCGCTTACTAACCGCCGACAAAAACCGTGCTTTCGCGCGAGGTTTAACCGCATCACGATTTCCTCGCGCATGTCCTAAGATGTACGAGTGGCTGCAATCGCGAAAAGGAGGCTGCCATGGATGCTGAATCGATCGCTGGATTGGTCGGGCTCGGAGTGGGTCTGCTGGTGCTATTGGCGCTCACGATATTCGAATCGCGGTCGTACAAGCGCGAGCACAACGGTGAAGGGATGCTGCATCACTGGCTCGCGGAGCATCACATGCTCGGTGGACGGCGGACGAAGCACTGACGTTTCGCTGTCTCGCATATTTCTGGGGTTGCATGCGCCGGCATGCAACCCCTTCGTCATGCCGGAAACGCGCGTAGCACTGGCACGCCAAGTTGCCGGGTGGGACGATTCGCGCTGCGACGCGCAACCGCCGCCGGGAGGCCCGGCTGGCCGCCACGCGCGCGGTTAACGGCAATTCGTAAAAACCTTATCGGAAATCGTTGGTTTTCAGCCGGGCCGGCGGCCCGTAGATTTGGTGGCTTCGATACCGCGTTGCGCGCAACGTTACTTGCTCTCGCCGCGACGCTCAACCTCACGCGAGACCACCGCCCCATGAAACACGACAACCCCTCAAACTTCGAGCGGCGCGCTTTGCTCAAGGCATCCTTGGCGGCTGCCGCCGGCTCGCTGATCGCGGGCGCCGGCGCGCTCGCGCCGCTCGCCGCGCGCGCCGACAACAGCGCCAAAGTGCTGCGCGTCGGCTATCAGAAGTACGGCGCGCTAATCCTGCTGAAAGCGCGCGGCACGCTCGAAAAACGGCTCGCGCCGCTTGGCGTCACGGTCGAGTGGCGCGAGTTTCCGGCCGGACCGCAATTGCTGGAAGGGCTGAACGCGGGCGCAATCGACGTCGGCACCGTCGGCGAGACGCCGCCGATCTTCGCGCAAGCGGGCGGCGTCAACTTCGTCTATATCGGCAACGAGCCGCCCGCGCCCGCCGCCGAGGCGAT
>DATGHJ010000261.1:0-11327 GCA_035308085.1 Trinickia sp.
GGTAAGGAGCGTCGTGTAGAGGTTGCGAGCGATGTGCGTCTCGAGCCACAGTCGCGACAGTTCCTGCTGCAGTTCCGGCATCAGGTCGATCTTCGTTCGCAGAGCGTTGCGCTCGCGCTCGAGTGCTGCGATCTGCGTGTCAAGCACGACGCTGTCCGGGTGTGACCGCGTGAAGTGCGCGGAAAGGGCGGCGCGCCTTTGCTGCAGATCGAGCAGCTTCGCCTCGGCATCCGCGGTGCTTTGCAACGCAAGGCGCGCCTCTTCTGTCGCGTCGACGGACCCGCGGGTTGCACGCAAGCGCGTATAGCGGCTTTCGGCCTCGTCAAACTGCTGCTTGAGCACCGGCAGCTTCTCGTAGATGAACTTGAGCGACTGGCCTGCCTCGGCCGATTTGCGCTCGATGTTCTGGCGCAAGTAGGCTTTTGCGATTTCGTTGAGCAGCGTGCTGACTTCCTGCGGGTCGGAGCCGCGCAGCGTCACTACGAACACGCCCGATTGTTTGATCTGTTCCCGCACCCTCAAGCGGCCCTGGATGCGCTTGACGGTTTCCCATTCTGAATCCCGCACGAGCGAAAAGCGGGTCTCGGGCTGCGCGTCGAAGCGCTCCACCCGAAGCGCGATCGGACCATCCGTCGTCTTGAATGTTTCGAGCCTGCCGAGCTTGCCGACGGCGGGCGCATCGAGGGCGTCGCCGGAGATGCGGTAGCGCCCGCTGCCGAGCACCGTTAGATCGAAGTGCATACCCGCGAGCGCTGCCGGCACGTCGAAGCTGGCGATCTCCGCGCGCTCCGCACCCCACGCGTACCCGCCGATGCCGAATAGGCCCGGCGAATAGGTGCCCTTTGCGAAGCTCGACACGAATCTGCCGATGAGTGGAAAGCGCTTGGGCTGCACGCGGATGCCGGCGTGCAACGCATCGGCCGCGCGTGAGACGACGAGCCGCGATGCGAACACCTGGGTCTCGGCTGTCGTCGACGATTTGAGGTCGAACAGCGACGAGACGTCGCCAAGCAGGCCTCGCGATGCCCAGGTGTTGTCGCCGTCGTCGACCTGGATCATCACGTCAGCCTGATATTGCGGCTCGGACAAGAAAGCGTGGAGCGCGGCGAGCGCCGCGAACGTCGCCGTCGTGAGTGCGACGAGCCTACGGTGAGCGATAAGCGAGTCGAGCACGCCGAAGAGGTCGATGTCGTCGCTTGCGACCCTGGCGGCTGGAAGGGGAGGAGGTGACGTGGCGTTCATCGGCGTCCCGCGCGAGATCGTAATGTGAGCTCAGTCCGTCACGAAGGAGGCGGCGGCGCCAGCGCTGAAGCCCGGCAGCATGAGCTTGAGGACGCGGCTGAAGCGCACGAGGTCGCCGCTGTCGACGTACACCACGTCCTTCGGCCGAAGTTCGAATTGGTTGGCGAGCAACATCGACACGGGCGAGCGGGCGTCAAGGCGGAATACTTGCGGCGCCGCTCCGGGCGAGCCCCGAATCACGTACAGATGGCTCGCGTCGGCGGTGTCGGGGTCGATGCTTTGCGCCTGCAGCAGCGCGTCGCTGAGCGTCAGCCGGCCGTCCTGCCGGGGCAGTGCAAGCAACGGCTTCCTGACCTCGCCGATCACGTAGACGCCGGCATCGCTGCGCCCCGGCACGCGCAGGATGTCGCCGGCCGCGAGCACCAGGCGCGACGGGTCCTGCCCGTCGTCGAGCATGCGCGCGAGATTGACGGGATACGTCGCGCCGTCGCGATTGACAACGATGCGGCTGCTGTCAGCGGCTGCATCGAGCCCGCCGGCGCGGCTGATCGCCTCGGGCAGGGTCATCGCAATGTCGTTGAGCGGATAGCCGCCCGGCGAGCGGACCGCGCCGACTACGTGGATGTATCGCGAGCGATACGACGCGATTCCCACCGTGACTTGCGGGTTGCGGAAATATTTCGATAGCGCGCCCGTCAGTTGCGCGCCAGCCTGTTCGAGCCGCAGTCCGGCGACGTGAACCGTCCCTGCATAGGGGAACTGCACGTTGCCGCTTTGATCGACGAGGAACCCTTTTGCCGGGTCTGCCGGGCGGGAGGCGGACTGGTTGCTTGCACCGTTTGCCGCCACGAGTTCCGGGTGATCCCAGACGGTGATTTGCAGCACGTCGCCAGGGCCGATCGTGTAATGCATGCTCGCCGTCGCGAGCGCCTTGGCCGCGAGCACCTCCTGTCGCGCCTCTTCGTCCAGCCTGTCGACGACGCGCGCGTCGATTTCGGTTATCGGCACGGCCGGCGCAAGCGTGTTCGAGGCCGTTCCTGCTGCGGCACGCCCATCCATTTTCATTCCGGGCGCCAGGCTGCATGCCGCGAGCAGGCAAGACATCCCGAGCAGAAGCGGCAAGCTCGAACGGTTTCTATCAATTTGAATAGTAATGCGAAGCATATCGACTAGGTGGACGATGAGTGCTTTCATGGTGGCCGAGAGTTAGATTGGCATCCTAAGCGGTGCGACTGGAGTGCGTTGCGGCATGCTCAGTAAGCGTTTGCATGCTTGAATCCGTTGGCGATCGTCGCCGCGATAATGCGCAGGTCCATTGCGAACGACCAATTGCGGATGTAGAAGAGATCGTGCTCGACGCGGCGGCGCATCTTGTCGATATGCTCGGTTTCGCCGCGCAGGCCGTTGACCTGTGCCCAACCGGTGATGCCGGGCTTGATGCGATAGCGCTGCATATAGTCATGCACGGATTGGCTGTAGACCTCGTCGTGCTCGATCGCATGCGGGCGCGGTCCTACAACCGACATGTCACCGCGCAACACGTTGAGAAATTGCGGCAGCTCGTCGAGGCTCGTGCGGCGCAGAAAGCGGCCGATGGGCGTCATGCGCGGGTCGTCGCGCGTTGCCTGCGTGACGATGCCTGGCTGGTCTCTATGCACGCGCATCGTGCGGAATTTGTAGATGCCGAAGACGCGTCCGCCCAAGGTCTTGCGTTTTTGGCGGAAGAAAACCGCGCCGGGGGAGGAGAGCTTGACGGCGACGGCGATGGCGAGCATGAGAGGCGCCAGCGTGACGAGTGCTGCCGCGGCGAACATGCGGTCGAACAACGCCTTGGCCCAGAGATCAGCGAGCGACAGCGGCGTGGTGGTCAAATCGATGGCGGGCGACCCCTGGAGTTCGACGAGCCCACCGTGGAACACCGCGACGCCGCTGACGTCGGGCATGAGTCGTATGTCGACTAGATCGTTGCGAAACTCCTCGATCACGCCACTGACCGCATCCAGATGGTCGAGCGGCAGGACGACCCAGATCTCCCGGACACCGGCGTTCCGAACGTGACGCGCGCACTCGTGCAGCGCGGTGACTTTTCGCATCTCCGTGCCGAGCGCGAGATTGGACGGATGCATCTCGAAAGTTGAGGGCGATTCGGCGCCCGGCGCGCAAGCACGTGATAAATCGCTGATCAGTTGCCGGTAACGCGCTCCGTAGCCCAGTACCGCCACTTTGTCCCCTGCTTGCGGGGCGAGCTGACCATGATCGAGCGCGGCGCGGATGCCCAGGTGCAGGACGAAGAGTCCGCATGCGGTGAGGGCGGTCCAGCTCACGAGCCAGATGCCGAACGGCGACGACACGTTCCAGATCAGATGCGTGACTCCCAGATAGGCGGCTTGCATCGCGATCCAGGCTGCTGGGGCGCGCAGGGCAAAGGCGATCGGACTCGAAGCGCGCGCGAACTCGTAGGTGCGGGCCAGATGAAGCGTGAACAGGGCGCTTCCCATGATGAACACGATGACTGCGGCATGGCGGGCGGGAGGTAGCTCGGCATCGGGTACGAAGCCTGACGAGATCGATGCCCCGGCGAAAATTACGCCGAAATCCGACAGTGAAACAAGAGTGCCATAACCTGTTCTCATGTCTGCCTCCGAGTCGTTTGCTTGGTGTTTATGGGGTGACTCTAATGAATTTCGAAGTAAAACAGCAATACTGATTTCTTATAGGATTGGAAAATATGAAAATTGATTAAATCGCTTGCTTTCTTATTTAATGAGTTGAAGATTGAGACTTTTCTTAAGCAATATTGAATTTTCGTGGTTGAAAATTTAAATACGAATTTTTCATTAAGTATTGGCTACGTATATCGAATAAATTGGCTCGCCAATGTGGCATCGGTTGGCGCGAGCATAGTGGTGGAGGGCTGAAGCGCGAGGACTTTTTTTGATCGCGTGGCTTTGATTTTCGGGATCGGTTTGATATAAATGTAATGAACCTGTTTTTTATGTGATTTAGTGTGTTTTTAGTCGAATGGGATAGTTTGTGATCCGATGGTCAAGGTTTCGGTTGAAATAACGAGGTGGCGCTGCATATTTTCTTCCGGCTTGCGATTTGCATGATGACTGTTATTTGCTACTCAATTCGCGTGTCACATGATGCGGGGCTATTTATTTGACGGGCAGGTGAAATGAATTCGAATGGGAGGTGGTGATGCTCGCAATTTATTTATCCGATTCCGATTGGGAGATTCAGGTCGCGGCGAAGCGCAAGAAGACACGCAACGGGCCGCGCCGGTTGGCCGTGCCTATGCTCGTCGCGCTGCTGTCCAATCCTGTGAGCGGCGCCGACCTCGTCGTGACGGTCGACGAGTACAACCCCGTCAGCAACGATCGGAAGGCTGGCTCGACGCTCGTCGGAAACGGCGGCAGCGTGACGCTCGTCGGACCGGCACGGTTTCAGGTGGGCGATGTGGGCTACGACGTCGTTACGGCTTCCCAACTGCTCGCCCAGGGCCGGATCGTGTCCGGAGCCGAATACATCGATCCCGCGAGCCCCCTCGCGACGACGCTCGGTCTGGGTGCGAAGATGAACATCTCGGTGCCTGATCCTATTACGGGCACGAGACGAGTGATTTCGGTCAACGATACGCGCGCGATCGTGCCTGGCACGCCGTCGAACCTCACGGCGCCCGCGTGGTACAACGTGAACGGGGGGCAGTACATTGACCTGCGCGCAGGCACCGTCGAGGCGAGCGGTGGCAGGCTCGACGTGAACCTCGGCGACGCGTCGAAGCCGTCGACGGATACGGCGAACACCATCTCGGTCGTTGCGAAACAGTCGGCGCTGTTCGAGGCACTCGGCACAGGCGGAGCTGACAGCACAGTCACCTGGACTGCACCGCGCTCGAGCATTCGCTTCGTCTCCGTGACTCCGCCGGCCGAAAGCGGCGACGGGCGGGTGCAGGTCCTGAGCCAGGCGACGTATCATGGCACCTTCACCGCGTTCGACAAGTCGGTTCATACCGTCGGCAACGCGGAGGATCTCAAGGTCTACAACCGGTGGCTGGTGGAACAGGCGCAAGCCGGCCATATCACGACGCAGGCGCAATACGACTCGGCCTTCGCGCAGGCAGTGACGCTTGCGACGCGGGACGTCACGTTCTCGAACAAGCTCGACCCCAACGACGAAGTGCTTGCGCCGCTCGGCATGGCGGCTGTGATTCACGCGGTCGGAGCTCGCGCGACCGGGCGCGTGGCCGAGGGCGCGCACCTCGATGCCAGGAGCGCGGGCCGGTCCGCGACGGGGCCGGGTGGCGTGCTGCTCGGCGAGGATCGCGCGACGGTCATCAACGACGGTCGAATTTCCGTGGCCACGGTGGGCTCGGGGCGAATCGGCACCGGCATCAGTGTGCTGAGCGGCAGCCGCGGCATCAATAACGGGCTGATCAACAGTGGTTTTTTCGCGGCCGACGGCAACCCGACCTCGGAGCAAATCTCGGCATCGCTGGCGTTCGCCGCGATAGCGAGCGGCGCGGATACGACGTTCGAGAACCACGGCATCATCAACGGCGCAGGCAACCCCACGGTCGGGAGTACCGCGCGCGTGAGAGCGATTCAGGTCGATGCCGGAGCATCTGGCACGAACGCCGGCGTGCTCAACGTCGGCGTGAGCCGCCAACTCGCCACGGAGGAGCTGGACGGCGTGCTCGCCATGTCGGCGAACTTCGTGAACAGCGGGAGCGGCACGATCTATATCGGCAGAGGCCCGCAGTACGACGCGGCGCATCCCGAGAGCGTCGCCGATGTGCGCCACGACAGCGGCGCGGCGCTCGTCGGCATTTTCGCGAGCGGCGCGGCCGCCAACGTACGCAATGACGGCTTGATTGCGAGCGGTACGCTGACCCAAAACGTGCGTGCAATGCAGCTCACCAACGGAGCGGTGGGGGAAAACAGGGGGCGCATTGCGCTGAACGGCTCGGGTATCGACAAGCCGATCGAAAGCGTCGGCATGCTCGTCAACGGAACCACGCACGCGTCCAACACCGGTGTGATCGATCTGAACGGAGTGAACGGCATCGGCCTCAAGGTGCTGCAAACGGCGGCTACGCGATCGGCGGCCGTATCGTCAGGGGTGGTCAACGTGATGGGCGGCCTGTCTGAGCGCTCGCAGACCCGCAACTTCGGTATCTGGGCCGAAGGCGCCAACGCGGTCGCCTCGCTCACGGGCGGCGCGGTAAGCCTGCGTGGCGACGGTGCGGTCGGCCTGCACGCGCGCGACGGTGGCAGCGTGTACGTTGAGGGCGGCATCGTCGATTTCGTTTCGGGCGAAGGGCAAATCGGTTTTTTCGCTTATGGTCCGCGCGCGGGCATGGAGATCGCATTCGCGCCGCCCAAGGGGCTGGAGGTCGCGACCAAAGGCTCGACGCTCTTTCGCATCGAAAACGGCGCGGCCATCACCAATCGGTCGAAGGCGCGGCTGATCGCGTCGGGGGCGGGCGCAACGGTGCTCCAGGCGAGCGGCGCGGGCGCGGTGGCTGACCTGCGCGGCTGGGACATGCTGGTGTCAGGCACTGGGGGGACCGCTGCGAGTCTGGACGGGGGCGCGACGGGCCGGATGGATGATTCCACGAGACTGTCGCTTGCCGACGGTTCGCGCGCGGTCGTGGTCGACAACAACAAGTACGATTTGAACGGTAACGTGACCGGCTCGGGCAATTCGTCGTTTGCGAACGCGGCAAACCTGAATCTGACGGACGGGCGCGACGTGACCGCATTCGTGCTCAAGAACGGCGCGCAGCTGGCGAACAGTGGCAACGTTCACCTGACGCACGGCACCGGCGTCGACCTCAGCGGCCAAGGATCGGCGTTTGGAGCCGGACCGGGTGACGCATTGGGTTCGATTACCGTCGACGACGGCACGGCCGGCATTCGCGTGCACAACGGCGCAGGCTTGAGCACAGCCGGCACCGTCACGGTGGACAACGCGGCCGCTGCCGTGCTGGTCGAAGCGGACGCAGGCGCGGTTTCGCTCGATGCCGGCACTCATCTGGTCGGTCGCGGGGCGGGGTACGGCACGCTGATCGTGAATCGCAGTGCGGCGAACCGCGTGCGCGTGGATGGCGCGACGTTCGAAATGCAGGGCTCGGGTTCCGCGTTGCTGCTCGACAACGGGCTTGACGCCGCATCACGCGGGACGGTGCTGGTGTCGAGCGCCTCGGCGGGCAGCGGCATTGCGGTCACTTCCGCAGACGGCGGCCTGACCAGCGCCGCGGCGACGATCGGCGGCGCTTGGGACATCCTGGTGACCCGCAACGGCAGTGGTGTGTTCGCGAACACTACCGCAGACGTGACGCTGGACGGGCCGCGCATCGAGCTCGCCGGCAGCGAATCGGCCACCGGCGTGCGCGTCGCCGCGGCGCGCAGCGTGACGATCGGCGCGAACAGCACGCTGCAATCGAGCAATCCGAACGCGGTGCTGATTTCCGGCGCCCCCGGCACGCTGCGCAACGCCGGCACCCTGAGCGCAGCCGAGGCAAGCGCCGTCGCCGTTGCTCTGAACGACGCCGGACACGCATTCGTCAACGCGTCGGGCGGGCGCATCACCAGCGGCGTTCGCCTCGGCAACGGCGCGAACACGACCCTGTTGGAACGCGATAGCGTGTTGAACGGCGCACTCGTCGGCGGCGCCGACAACGATACCGTGACCGTCCGCGACCGCGCGCGCTTTACGTCGGTGGACGGCGGCGCGGCGGGCAACGACACGCTCGTGTTCGATGGCGCGCACTACGCCTATCACGACGTGAACTCGATCCGGCGTTTCGACACCGTACGGCTCACCGATAACGCCGAGGTCACGCTGAAGCAGGCATTCAAGACCGCGCGCGACGGCTCGGATACGAGCACGATCGATATCGGCGGCGGCAGCACGGTGTTCGTGTCGCCCGCGCGGGTTGCCGATGGCGGCTTCGAGCTGAACAACCGGCTGAGCGGCGCGGGTACGGTCGCGACCGATACTGGAGGACGCGCGTTCAACTTCGGCGCGGCGAGCGCCGCGAGCACCGGCGAACGGTTCACGGGCACGCTGCGGCTTGCCAACGGCACGTTCGATCTGCGCGGCAGCAACGCGACGGCTTTGCGTCTCGGCGTACTCGAAGCCGCTGCGGGCGGTACCGTGGCGGTGGGCGACGGCGCGCCGCGCATCGGCGGCCTCGCGTTCAGCGGAGGCACGGCCGCGTTCGACGTGCAGCTTCCGGAGCGCTCCACGTCGCGCCAATTGCTCAGCGTCGGCAAGCTGGACGTGAGCGGCAGCGGGGACATTCGCGTCGACATTCCGTCGTCGTATTTGCCGAGTGTGCCTGGCACGCCCGATACCGCGGGGCTTCTGGAGCAGGATGACGGCAATGTCGGCGTGAAGCTCGTGCACGCTGACGGCACCGTAGGCAGTGGCGGTGCGCTGGTGTTGCGCGACCTGGCGGGCAACTTGAATTCGCGAGCGAAGCAGATCGATATCGTGCAGGGCGGCGACGTCGTGGCGAAGGGCACCTACGACCACCGGATGACCACCGCGCCCGGTGACGGGCTGTATGTGAACTACGGCTTGAGCCGCATCGACTTGCAGACGGGCCGCGCGCTGACGCTCGCGCCAGCCGCCGGCGCGAGCGGCGCCGCCGCCGACATGTCGGCGCGCATTTCCGGGGCGGGGGGGCTCGTCATCGACGCGGGGGCCGGGGCGGCCGTGTCGCTGTCGAATGCCTCCAACGACTACACGGGCGCGAGCGCGGTTCGCACCGGTACTCTGCGTCTGGCCGCGAACAGTGCGTTAGGACAGACAGCGAGCCTCGACGTCGCAAGCGGCGCGGGCGCGAACCTGGACGGCTATCGCCAGACGATCGGCCGGCTCGAAAGCCGTGCTGGCTCGGCGGTCGATATCGGCGGCGGTCAATTGACACTCACCGGCGGCGGCATGTCGGCGGGCGCGCTGAAGGGGGCAGGTTCGCTTATCGTCACGGGCGGCCTGCTCAGCGTCGCCGGGGCGAACCGTGAGTTCTCGGCGGCCACGACAATTGCCGAGAAGGCTGCGGTCGTGCTCGACGACGCAAGCGGCCTGGGTAGCGCGGGCATCGACAATGCGGGCCGGCTCACGTTGCACGGGGTCGACGGAACGTTCTCCAACTCGCTCGCGGGCGCCGGGACGCTGCAGCTCGAAAGCGGCGCGAAGGTCGCCGTCGCTGCGGACAACCGCGCATTTTCGGGGACGTTCCAGGTCGACAAAGGCACGACGTTGTCGGCGGGCGACAGCGCGCAGTTGGGTCGTGCGGCGATCGCGAACGCCGGAACCGTCGCGCTTGTCGCAAGCCGCCAATGGACCCTCGCCAACCGCATCGACGGCGATGGCGACGTCGTCAAGCAAGGCGCGGGCAGCTTGGTCGTGAACCGTTCGCTGGACTATACGGGCGAGACCCGCGTGCAGGCCGGTACGCTGATCGTCGGCGACCAGGCGGCGCTGCTGCAGCAAAGCGCGAAGACTCAGGGACCAGCCGGCACGATGCCGACGGTCGTGCTTGGCGGCTCGGGCGCGCGCACGGTGACGGTCGACGAGGCTGGGACGTTGTCGGGAACGGGGCGCGTCAGCGGCGCGGTCGTCAATCGCGGCACGATCGCGGCCCTCAACGCGCTTGGCGGCGGCGAGGCAAAAGGGGCGGGCACATTGACGCTCGCCGGCAATCTCGACAACGCGGGGCGGATCCAGCTCGCGAGCCTGAGCGGCGTTACCGGCAACGAGCTGCGAGTCGGCGGCAATTATTCGGGCAGCGCCGCCCGCGTGGTGCTCCGTTCGACGCTGAACGCGGGCGGCACGCTGGCCGATCAGCAAAGCGACCGTCTGCTGATCGGTGGCAACGCGGCCGGCGTCACCACGCTTGCTATCGTGCCCCAGGGCCCCGGGGCGCTCACCGATACGAACCAGAACGGCAAGGTCGATCCGGGCGAGGGCATCGCACTCGTGCAGGTCGCGGGCACGAGCTCGCCCGGCGCTTTCCTGCTCGACGGCGGCTATGTCCCGGGCGGGGCTTACCGCTACGAGCTCTATAGCTTCGCGCCTGGTGAGAGCGTAGCCGAGCAGCGGCGCGTCGACGGCAGCGGCGAGTACTGGGACTACCGGATCGCCAACGTGTACATCGACGAGTCGGGCGGCGCCAAAGCCGCCCGTAGCGAAGATCGGCCGCAGCGGGTGGCTCTGGTTCCGCAGGCCCCCGGCTATATTTCTCTGCCGACGGCATGGAGCAGCTATCTGCTCGGCACGCTGGGCACTCTGCACGAGCGGTTGGGCGATATTCGCAGCGATCGTTTCGATCAGGCGGAGCGCCAGTCAACCGAAGTCTTCGCGCGAGTGCTCGGCAACACAGCGCATTACCGGACGAACCGCTCTTTCGAACAGTATGGCTTCGACTTCGACCAGAACTACGGCGGCGTGCAGTTCGGCGGCAACTTCTATACACGGCGCTCGGACGACTCGACGCTGCGTATCGGCGCGGCGGCAACGATCGGGGCGGCGAACGTCCTGGTGGATGTACCGGACGGCACGAGCCATACGAACTACAACAGTACGGGACTTGCGTGGATCGCCACGTATCGGCACAGAAGCGGCTTCTACGTCGATGGCGTGCTCAAGGGGGATAGGATGTGGGCCCGCACGACCACTGCGCAGAGGGGACGCACAGGCAGCACGAAGGGGTGGGGCTGGGCGACGTCGCTCGAAGCGGGCTATCCGTTCAGGCTTGGCGAGCGCATGTTCGCGGAGCCCCAAGTTCAGATCAGCTATCTGGGCACGCAACTCTCGGCGTTCAACGACACGGACGGGCTTGCGGTGAGCTACGGTAATACCAACGGCGTACTTGGGCGGGTGGGTGCGCGCGTCGGCGGTGACGGCCAGAGCCGCCACGGCCTGTGGTCCGCCTCGGTAAGGGCCGATTTGCTGACGTATGGCGGCGCGGCACCGGCCGTGCTGGTGTCCGGCACGACCTTCAGCGGCGGCGCGCTGCGTCAGGCCTGGCAGACGGGCGTGGCGCTCGACGGCGCGATCGCCAAGCACACCAG
>DATGHJ010000262.1:0-2023 GCA_035308085.1 Trinickia sp.
CCGCGCCGCGACGACGGCTACGACATCGCCGACTATCGCAACGTCCATCCGGACTACGGCTCGCTCGCCGACGTAAAGCGCTTTATCCAGGCCGCGCACTCGCGCGGCCTGCGCGTGATCACGGAGCTCGTCATCAACCACACCTCGGACCAGCACCCGTGGTTCCAGCGCGCGCGCCGCGCGAAGCCGGGTTCGAACCATCGCAACTACTACGTGTGGTCAGACACCGATACGAAGTACGCGGGCACCCGCATCATCTTCATCGATAGCGAACCGTCGAACTGGACGCACGATCCGGTCGCGGGCGCCTATTTCTGGCACCGCTTCTATTCGCACCAGCCCGACCTGAACTTCGACAACCCCGCCGTGATGCGCGAGGTGCTGCAGGTGATGCGCTTCTGGCTCGACATGGGGATCGACGGCCTGCGGCTCGACGCGGTGCCGTACCTCGTCGAGCGCGAAGGCACGATCAACGAGAATCTGCCGGAAACGCACGCGATCCTGAAGAAGATCCGCGCGACGATCGACGCCGAGTATCCGAACCGGATGCTGCTCGCCGAAGCGAACCAATGGCCGGAGGACGTGCAGGAATACTTCGGCGACGAAGACGAATGCCACATGGCGTTCCACTTCCCGCTGATGCCGCGCATCTACATGGCGATCGCGAGCGAAGACCGCTTCCCAATCACCGACATCATGCGGCAAACGCCCGACTTGCTGCCGACCTGCCAATGGGCGATCTTCCTGCGCAACCACGACGAACTGACGCTCGAAATGGTCACCGATTCCGAGCGCGACTACTTGTGGAACACCTACGCGAGCGACCGGCGCGCGCGCCTGAACCTCGGCATCCGCCGGCGCCTTGCGCCGCTGATGGAGCGCGACCGGCGCCGCATCGAGCTGATCAATTCGCTGCTGTTGTCGATGCCCGGCACACCGGTCATCTACTACGGCGACGAACTCGGCATGGGCGACAACATCCACTTGGGCGACCGCGACGGCGTGCGCACGCCGATGCAATGGTCATCGGACCGCAACGGCGGCTTCTCGCGCGCGGACCCGGAGCAGCTCGTGCTGCCGCCCGTGATGGGCTCGCTCTACGGCTTCGACGCGGTCAACGTCGAAGCGCAGAGCCGCGACCCGCATTCGCTCTTGAACTGGACCCGCCGCATGCTCGCGACGCGCCGCTCGAAGCATGCCTTCGGGCGCGGCACGATCCGCTTCTTGAAGCCGAACAATCGCAAGATCCTCGCGTACCTGCGTGAGATGGAGGGCGAGGCGCCGATTCTGTGCGTGGCGAACCTGTCGCGCGCGCCGCAGGCGGTCGAGCTCGACCTGTCCGAATTCGCGGGACACGTGCCGATCGAAATGACGGCCGATTCCGTGTTCCCGCCGATCGGCCAGCTCACCTATCTGCTGACGTTCCCGCCGTACGGCTTCCTCTGGTTCCTGCTGTGCACGGGCGATGCGCGTCCGGCGTGGAGCCAGGCGCCCTCGCAGCAATTGCCCGAGTTCGTGACGATCGTGATCCGCGTCGGGCAGCAGGGGCCGACGCCGGAAAACGTGCGCCTGCTCGAATCGGAAGTGTTGCCGTCGTATCTGAGCCGGCGCCGCTGGTTTGCTTCGAAAGACCAGAAGCTGCATGGCGTGCGCCTCGCCGCGCTGACGACGATCCCCGACGCGGGCTTCGCGTTCACCGAAGTCGAAGCCAACCTCGGCAGCCACACCGAGCGTTACGTGCTGCCGATCGCGATCTCCTGGGGCAGCGACACCACCGTGCCGCTCTACATGCAGCTCGCGCTCGCGCGCGTGCGGCGCGGCCGCAACATCGGCCACCTGACCGACGCGTTCGCGGTACCGCAATTCGCGCATGGCGTGCTCAAGAAAATGCGCGAGCACGCGGCCGTGCCGACCGTGCAGAAAAGCGAGATCCGCTTCGAGCCGACCGCGCGCTTCAGCGAACTCGATGACCTCGACCTGCAAAACGAGCCGCCGGAAATCCGCTGGATCGCGGCCGAGCAAA
>DATGHJ010000263.1:0-9443 GCA_035308085.1 Trinickia sp.
TCAGTTGCGCCTTGAGCTTCGCCTCGTCGAGCCGTTCGCCTTGGGTGAACGAAAACGTATACGCAGCAAGAAACGCCGCCGGCGGCATCCGGTAGAGCGCGGTCGTGGCGGGCACCAGCAGGATGTCGCAGCGGCCCTCGCCGAGATCGTGCAGCGTCGCGAGCCGTTCGGACACGAGGTCCTGGTGCGGCGAGAACGTGTCGTACGGCAGCGTCTCCCAATCGGGCAGCACGCGGATGCGCGCGTTCGGCGCGAAGTAGGCGATTTCCTGCGCGAGCCGCTGCGCGTCGACGGCGCTCGCGCAGACCACCGCGAGAAGCGGCACCTCTGCGCGCCAGCTCAGGTGATAGCGGGCGATCAGGAGCGCGTCGGACGAGCCGTGCGTGCCGTCGAAGGCGAAGCGCTGGCCGGCCTTGACGAGCGCCACGGGCGAGGAAGACGACGAAGACGGTGCGGCGTTTGGGGACATAGATGAGGAGGTGCGGCCGTTAGCGCTGGAGCTCGCGACACCCGATACAAGCGAAACCGGGAAGTCTACGCCGGTCTAAAGCAATCAGGCGAACGCCTATTATAAAATCCGTCCTTTACTTTTGACTTAGCGGCTCGCATCTCCTGCGACCGCATCGACCTCAGTGACTTCCGTAACCCCGCGCCTTTTCGCCCTGATTCCCTGTGCGGGCACCGGCAGCCGTTCCGGCGCGCCGATGCCCAAGCAATACCGGACCGTCGCCGGCCGCGACCTGCTGCATTACACGCTGGCTGCGTTCGACGCCTGCAGCGAATTTGCGCAGACGCTGGTCGTCATCGCCGCTGACGACCAGCACTTCGACGCCCGCCGCTTCGCCGGCCTGCGCTTCGCGGTGCGCCGCTGCGGCGGGGCTTCCCGCCAGGCGTCGGTGCTCAACGGCCTGACCGCGCTCACCGACTTCGGCGCGACCGACGCCGACTGGGTGCTCGTGCACGACGCCGCGCGCCCCGGCATTACGCCGGCGCTGATCCGCTCGCTGATCGCCGCCCTGAAGGACGACCCGGTCGGCGGCATCATGGCGCTGCCGGTCGCCGATACGCTGAAGCGCGTCGACGTCGAAACCGGCGAGCACATCGCCCGCACGGAATCGCGCAACGGTCTGTGGCAGGCGCAGACGCCGCAGATGTTCCGCGTCGGCATGCTGCGCGAGGCGATCGTGCGCGCGCAGCAGGACGGCCACGACCTGACCGACGAAGCGAGCGCGATCGAATGGCTCGGCCACGCGCCGCGTCTCGTGCAGGGGAGCCTGCGCAACTTCAAGGTCACGTATCCGGAAGACTTCGATCTCGCGGACGCGATCCTCAGCCGCTCAGCAACCCGCCACGCAACTGGCGCCTGACCTCATTTCCCGCAACTCACTCGACTCAACGGACTCACGGATGGATTTCAGAATCGGACAAGGCTACGACGTGCACGCGCTGGTGCCGGGACGCCCGCTCATCATCGGCGGCGTGACGGTGCCTTACGACCGGGGCCTCTTGGGCCACTCGGACGCGGACGTGCTGCTGCACGCGATCACCGATGCCCTCTTCGGCGCGGCTGCGCTCGGCGACATCGGCCGCCACTTTCCGGACACCGACATGCGTTTCGCCGGCGCGAACAGCCGCGTGCTGCTGCGCGAGTGCGCAAAGCGTATCGCGGAGGCGGGCTTTGCGATCCAGAACGTCGATAGCACCGTGATCGCGCAAGCGCCGAAGCTCGCGCCGCACATCGACGCGATGCGCGCGAACATCGCGGAAGATCTCGGCTTGCCGCCCGATCGCGTGAATGTGAAGGCGAAGACCAACGAGAAGCTCGGCTATCTGGGCCGAGGCGAGGGGATCGAGGCGCAGGCGGCGGTGCTGCTTTTGCGGGCGCCGAAGGGCTAAGCGATTGCGGCCGATGACTTGCCCTCGGCCGCAATCACTTGCTGATCGCATGGACGATCGCCGTGCTCGTCTTCGATCGTTGCGCCGCCGACGGCGCGCTTGCACGCGCACAGCTAGTCCGTTTGCAGACCGTCCAGAATCCGCAGGATCTCTTTCGGGTTGCTGCCGACGTTCAGGTTGTTCACCGAAACGTGCTGGATCGTGTTATCCGGGTCGACGATGAACGTCGCGCGCAGGGCCACGCCGGCTTCCTTGTCGCGCACGCCGAGCTGGTCGATCAGCTCGCCCTTCACGTCGCCGAACGCGTAGTGGTTCAGCTTGTTCAGATCCTTGTGCTCGCGGCGCCAGGCCAGCTTCACGAACTCGTTGTCGACGCTGCCGCCGAGCAGCACGGCGTCGCGTTCAGCGAAGTCCTTCTGCAGCTTCGCAAACTCGATGATTTCCGTCGGGCAGTCGAGCGTGAAATCCTTCGGGTAGAAATAGATGATCTTCCACTTGTCCGGGAACGACGTTTCCGTGATTTCTTCCAATGCCGATTGGCCGTTTTCTTCGTAGTGGTTAAAGCCGGGCTTGGCGGCCGTAACGGTGAAAGCTTCGAGTTTGTCCCCCACGGTCTTCATGCAAACGCTCCTGTGTGAAGTTCAGGAAACTACCGAATCAAGCTACTGGCTCGTCGGAACGGCAGCGGTACATGGGCCGATCTCCGGCGCTATTGCATTTCTCAATTGGTTGATTTTATCTACCAGGATAGCTTTTTATATCGTAGTGGAGTGACGGACCGCCCGCTGGCGTCGCCACGGCTCCCGTGCCGGGGGATGGGGGCTCAGCCGCCTCGGGCGAGCGGGAACTCGATCGTGACTTCGAGTCCCGGGCCCGGCGACCGGTTGCGCAGCCGCAGCGCGCCGCGGTGGCGGCCCACGAGCCGCTGCACGATCGCCATGCCGAGGCCGGTGCCACTTGCCTGCGTGCGCGCCGTATCGACGCGGTAGAACGGCCGGGTGACGAGCGGCAGCTGATCCTCGGGGATACCGGGGCCTTCGTCGAGCACCGACAGCTCCACGCGCGAATGCGACACGCGCGTCTCGAGCATGATGTGCGGGATGCCGTCGTTCTCGCTGTGCCCGTACTTGCGGGCGTTTTCCAGCAGATTGCCGACCACGCGCCGCACATCGGTCGCATCGGCTTCGATGACGGCCGACGGCGCGAGCCGCGTGATCAGCCGCACGCCGTCTTCGCCTGCCAGGCGCGAGGCCATTTCTCCGACGATCAACGAAAGGTCGACAGGTTCCGGCATGCGCTGCACCGGACGTGCGTAATCGAGAAAGCGGCCGATGATCATGTCCATCTGCTCGATGTCGTCGATCATCGCGTTCTTCGTCGCCTGGTCGGACGGGCTCATCTCGGTCTCCAGACGCAGGCGCGCAAGCGGCGTGCGCAAGTCGTGCGAAATACCCGCCAACATCAAGGCGCGATCGGCATCGAGCTGCTCGAGGTCGCGCACCATCTGGTTGAAGCTGCGATTGGTTTCGGCCGCCACGCCCATGCCCCTCTCGGGCAGCGCCTCGGGCGATTGCCCCGAGCCGACTTTGCGCGCTGCGATCGCAAGACGCGCGAACGGCCGGTTCACGAGACTCGTGATGAACGCCGCGCCGAATAGCGATAGCGCAAGCGCAAAGACACCCCAGCCGGCCCATTGCAGGCCGGTCACGTTATCGAGCTGATCGCGGTCGAGGGCGACCCAGTAGTCGTCGTCGTCGATCTTGAAGCTGATCCACACGCCTGGGATGTCGTTGACCGATTGCGCGATCACCGTGTCTTCGCCCAGGCGCCCGCGGATATCATGCTCGATCAGCCGGTTGAGCGACTCGTCGGGCTGCAGCTTGTACTTGTCGGTGGTTTCGCGCGGGTAGACGCGCACGCCTTCATTGCTCTCCAGGTCCTGCAGCAGCGCGCGCCGCAGATCGGGATCGGAATAGAGGAGTGCGGTGCGCGTGAGCTTGACGATCGCAACGAGCTGCAACGCGACGCGCTGGGCGCGTGGTTCGCGCTCGATCACGCGAAAGCTCTGAAACCACGCGGCCAGGCTGACTGCAATGAGCAGTGCGATCAGCAGGAAGGTTCGCCAGAAGAGCCCGCCGAACGCGTGCGTCATAAGGCGCCGGTCGATGCGCATGGGCCCTTCTTGTCGAGTGAGCGTGGCGAGTACGACGGGAAGCGCGTCAAGCCGCGCCGTCGGGGATGAAGACGTAGCCGAGGCCCCAGACTGTCTGGATGAAGCGCGGGCTGCTCGGGTCGGGCTCGATCAGCTTGCGCAGACGCGAGATCTGCACGTCGAGGCTGCGGTCGAACACTTCATATTCGCGGCCGCGCGCGAGCTCCATCAGCTTTTCGCGTGACAGCGGCTGACGCGGATGGCGCGCGAACACCTTGAGCACGGAGAACTCGCCGGTGGTGAGCGGAATCTCCTGGCCAGACTTCGTGAGCGTGCGCGTGGCGAGATTCAAGGCGAATTCGCCGAACTCGAAGACTTCGGTCGTCTCCGACGGCGCGCCCGGCAACTCCGACGGCGACTGGCGGCGCAGCACCGCGTGAATGCGCGCGACGAGTTCGCGAGGATTGAAAGGTTTAGGCAGGTAATCGTCGGCGCCCATTTCGAGGCCGACGATGCGATCGACGTCTTCGCCCTTCGCGGTCAACATGATGATCGGCGTGCGGTCGTTGCTGCCGCGCAGACGCCGGCAGATCGACAGCCCGTCCTCGCCGGGCAGCATGAGGTCGAGCACGAGCAGATCGAAACGCTCGCGAACCCAAAGTTTGTTCATCGACGGCGCGTTTTCGGCGACGTACACATTGAAGCCTTGTTCGCCGAGATAACGCCGCAGCAGGTCGCGCAAGCGCGGATCGTCGTCGACCACAAGGATTTTCGAGGGGTTTTTGGTTTCCATGGTCGGCATCTTATCGCGATTAGAAAGGTGAGCGCGGGCGCGGGATTTCTTGGGTTACAGTCAGTTACAAAATTTACCTGGCATGTGGCACGGCGTAAAGCATGCTTGCGTACACTCCTTTACGGAACCCGGCCGTTCGGTAGATACTTCAATCCATATCACCCATTTCACATCATCCGATACACCCGACTTTCTCAGCGGGTTCGCACAAGTAATTCGAGGTAGCCGGTTGCCGCACGACGAAGGGAACAAGATGACCGGAGGGGTTTGGCCGAATGCGCGCATCAAAATGGTCGCGCTAGCTTTGGCCGGCGGACTCGCCAGCGCGGCCAGCCCGGTTTGCGTTCACGCCGAGTCGTTCAGCGAACATCCTTCCCAATGGCATCAGGCATATCGCCGCAAAGTGGCTCAGCCCGTCCATGCGGATCACCCCGTATCGCCCGATCACCCTGCATCCGACGCCCTCGTGCGTGCGGCCGTCCCGCCCGATCTCGATCGACAGCGCCGCGACGGCCACATGACACCGGAAGAGCGCCGCCTGCTGCGCCAGCATATCGAAGACGCTGTGCGCGAGCTTTACAAGCGCTGATTTCATCCAATGGATATTGCGCATTTCCAATCCGGAAATTTCAATTCGCAAACGTTTAACTGCGCGAATTGAACGCCTGTCGGCAACGAAAAATTTCGTAGCAATTTCATCGTCGACTTGACGGCGAAACGCGCCGTTGAGTAGCACAATTCCGGTAGCGATTCGTGCGGGCCGGGCCAGACAATCAATCAGATGTTCTGAGCGACAGACGATGAAAATCCAATCCGCTTTGACGACCAGGCTATCGGTGAGCGCATGCGTCCTGGCGCTCGCGGCCGGACTCTCGGCACTGACGGTGCGCGACGCGCAAGCGCAAGCCGCGAGCGCCGTTCATCCGCTCAAGGCGAAGCGCCACAAGGCTCATGTCGTCGCTCCCGACGGTCCCGATCAGACGCTTCTCGACGCGAACGACGCGCGCTTTTTCCTGACCCGCGTGGGTTTTGCTCCCGATTCCAACGAAGTCGCGCAATACGTCGGCCTTTCACGCGAGCAGGCTGTCGACAAGGTGCTCGCGGGTGCGCGCACGCAAGCTGTCACGCCACTGCCGGTCTGGGCCGGCGAGCCGATTCCGTCGCGCGCCGAGCAGAAGGAATGGACGCCCGACGAGCGCCGCGCCGAGCAGCAGACGCGCAGCCAGCGCTACGAAGAACTGCGCGCGTGGTGGGTGCGCGAGATGGCGGTCACACCGTCGCCGCTCACCGAGCGGATGACGCTCTTCTGGCACAACCACTTCACGTCGGGCCAGGACAAGGTCGGCTATGCGCAGGTGATGCTCGCGCAGGACGAGCTGTTGCGGCGCGAAGCGCTCGGCAACTTCGGGCTGATGCTGCACGACGTCGCGAAAGACCCGGCGATGCTGCTCTATCTCGATGGCGCGAGCAATCGCAAAGGCCGGCCGAACGAAAACTTCGCGCGCGAGGTGATGGAGCTCTTCACGCTCGGCGAAGGGCACTACTCGCAGCGCGACGTGTCGGAAGCGGCGCGCGCGTACACCGGCTGGGGCGTCGATCCGGACACGCAGGCATTCGTCTTCCGGCCTCAGTTGCATGACGACGGCTTGAAGACGGTGCTCGGGCAAACGGGCCCGCTCGACGGCGACCAAGTGCTCGACATCCTGCTCGCTCAGCCCGAGACGGCAACGCTCGTGACCACCGGGCTGTGGCGCGAGTTCGTCTCCGAGACGCCCGATGCGGCGCAGATCGAGCCGATCGCCGAGCGCTTCAGGGCGAGTCACTACGACATCAAAGTGGCGCTGCGAGGGCTGTTCCTTTCCGACGGGTTCTGGAACGACGACAACCGCGGCGTGCTGGTGAAGTCGCCGGTCGAGTTCGTCGTCGGGACGCTGCGCGAATTCGATGTGGCCTATGACGGCACCGAGCCGTTCGCCGGCGCCATTCGCAACTTCGGCGAGAACCTGTTCTATCCGCCTAACGTGAAGGGGTGGCCGGGCGGGCAGACGTGGATCAACAGCTCGACGCTGCTCGCGCGCAAGCAATTCGTCGAGCAGTTGTTCCGTGCGACCGAAGCGGGTCAGCCGCATCCGATGAAGATTGGCGCGGCCGGCATAGGCGCGGCCGGCATAGGCAGGGGCGGCATGAGCATGGCCGGTGGCGGCATGCTTGACGCAAGCCGGACCATGCCGGCGGCCAGCACGCAGGCGCAGAAAGCAATGGCCAAAGCCGGCCAGGGCGGCATGCGCTTCGACCTCGACGGCTGGCTCGCGCAATTCGGCGTCGCACCGAGCGGCAAGCCGGCACTGTCGGCCGAATTGCAATTGCAGCATGCGGTTTTGCTGATTCCGCCTGTCGATGCGATCGATACCGATTCGACCGGCAGCACCTATCTCGAGGCGTTGTTGATGGACCCGGCATATCAGCTCAAATAACCCTGTGGGCGCGCCCGGCGAGCACGCATACGAAAGCGAGCGACAACGATAGGAACGCCGGGGCGAAGGTGGGCACGCCGCGTGCGGCGCGACAATCGAACGACGAGGTGCAGCATGAAGAGACGCGATTTTCTGGCGACAGCCGCCGCGACTGGCGCATCGCTCTGGTTGCCCAAGTCGTTCGCCGGCGAGCCGCCGCGCAACGCCGCTGGCGCTTCGCCGCGAACGTACCGCAACCTGCTGATCCTCGTCGAGCTCAAGGGCGGCAACGACGGGCTGAACACCGTCATTCCCTACGCCGATCCGGCTTACCGGACGCTGCGCAAGAACATCGGCATCAAGCGCGAGCAGCTGATTCAGCTCGACGGTCGCACTGCGCTGCATCCGTCGCTGCAAACGCTGATGCCGCTTTGGCAGGCCCAGCAATTGGCGATTGTCCAAGGCGTCAGCTATCCGCAACCGAACCTGTCACATTTCCGTTCGATCGAGATCTGGGACACGGCATCGCGCTCCGACGAATACCTGCGAGAAGGGTGGCTGACGCGCACCTTCTCGCAGGCGCCGGTGCCGTCGACGTTCGCGGCCGACGGCGTGGTGATCGGGAGCGCCGAAATGGGCCCCTTGGCAAACGGCGCGCGCGCGATCGCGCTCGTGAATCCGACGCAGTTCGTGCGCGCCTCGCATCTTGCGACGCCCGTCTCGCTTCACGAGCGCAACCCCGAGCTCGAGCACATTCTCGACGTCGAGAACGACATCGTGAAAGCCGCCGACCGCTTGCGGCCCGCCGTCAACGGCGCGGCGCGCGACGGCGAGTATCAATTGAAAACAGCGTTTCCCGGCGGCGCATTCGGTGCATCGATCAAGACGGCGATGCAGGTGCTCGCCGCCTGCGATACACCGCAGGGACGGCCGAAAGCCGGGCAGGGCGTCGCGGTGATCCGCCTGACGCTGAACGGGTTCGACACGCACCAGAACCAGCCCGGTCAACAGGCGGCCTTGCTCAAGCAACTTGCGGACGGCTTCGCATCGATGCGCGCGGCGCTGGCCGAACTCGGGCGCTGGGACAACACACTCGTCGTTACCTACGCGGAATTCGGCCGGCGCCCGCGCGAGAACGAGAGCAACGGCACGGATCACGGGACCGTCGCGCCGCACTTCGTGATGGGTGGGCTCGTGCGCGGCGGACTTTACGGTGTGGCGCCCGATCTCGCCCGGCTTGATGGAAACGGCAACCTGCCCGTCGGGGTGGACTTCCGGCAGATCTATGCGACCGTGCTCGGGCCATGGTGGGGGCTCGACGCGTCGAGTGTGCTCGAACAGCGCTTCGAGCCGCTGCCGTTGCTGCGGGTCTAGCGCGCGGCGCGAACGCGTTGTCGCCGCGCCGCAGGACCAGCGCCGGCTAGCGTTTGCGCGCCGCGCGCCACGCGATCCACAGCTTGCGGATCGGCGTCAACGCGATGCGCTGGTGCAGCACCTGGTAGCCGTCGCGTTCGATTTCGTCGAGCACGGACAGCGCAAGCGCGACTTGCGCGCGCAGCGTGCGCTGGGTGCCGCGCTCGGCGACCGGAATGCCGGCCAGCGCCGCCTTCAGCGCGTCGCGCGCGCGGCTCGTCTGAAAGCGCATCAGATCGGTGAATGCCGCGCTGTATTTCCGGTTGATCAGATCAGCCGCCGTCACCTGATAGCGCTGCAATTCGTCGATCGGAATATAGATGCGGCCATGGCGCGCGTCATTGCCCAACTCCTGCACGAACTGCGCGAGCATCAGCGCATTGCCGATCGGCTTGGCCCATTGTTCGGCGCCTTGCGGATCGCGCGCGGTGGCACGCGCGATCGTCCCGGCGAACGTCCCGCCGACGTGCTCGATGTAGCGGCGCAGATTTGGAAAATCGAGGTAGCGCGCCTGATCGAGATCCATCTCGAAGCCGGCGACGAGCGCCTGCAGCGCGCCTTCTTCGGCCCGCACGTCGCTGCAGTGCGCGGCGAGCGCGAGCGACACCGGATGCGAAGGCTGCCCCGCGGCCAGCGCCGCCGTCTCCTTTTGCCACCACGCGAGCTTGGTGCGGCCGACGGTCGGGTCGCTCGTTTCCTTCACGGTTTCTTCGAGCTCGCGGCGCAGCGCAAAGAG
>DATGHJ010000264.1:0-4650 GCA_035308085.1 Trinickia sp.
GAGGATCTTCTTGCGCTCGGCGGTGAGCGTGTCGAATTGGGTGCTTGCGGCGATCGCCTTGTATTTCTCGTAGAGGGCGAGATTCTGCCCGACGCTCGACCAGAATTCGGTCACGCGAGACAGGTTCTCGCCGTAGGCGGCGCGCAGTTCGGGCGTATCGGCGACCGCGTTCAGGTGGCCGATCACGCCCCAGGCGCGTGACAGCGGCTCGGTCGCGTGTTCGACCGGCTCGACGATGTCGGTCCAGGTCGCGGGCGTTTCCGGCGCGCTCGCGCGATCGACGGCGGTATTCGCGGCGGCGAGCAGCACGTCAAGCGCTGGCGTCACGTGCGCAGGCTGGATCTCGCCGAAGCGCGGCAGATCTGAGAAATCGAGGAGCGGATTGTCTTTCTTCGGGAGGGTATTGGATGACATGGAGCTTCCTGTCTGGCTGAATGACGCGGGCGCCGCGCGCCCTACACCGTCATTATTGGGGCAGTGCGCCCCGATTCCAATCGATACTTTCTACCGGACCGATTATCGTGCCGCATGGCGCGGCCCGGTAGCCGGCCAAAGGGACTAGGCTGTTCGGCCTAGTTGCCCGCCGCGCGCTCCGCTGCTTCAATGGTGTTCACGAGCAGCATCGTGATCGTCATCGGACCGACCCCGCCAGGCACCGGCGTAATGAAGCCGGCCACTTCCTTGACGGCCGCGAAGTCGACGTCGCCGCAGAGCTTGCCGGCTTCGTCGCGGTTCATGCCGACGTCGATGACGGCTGCGCCCGGCTTGACCATGTCGGCGGTCACGATGTTGCGCAGGCCGGTCGCGGCGACGATCACGTCTGCGTTCTTCGTGTGCGCGGCGATATCACGCGTCTTGCTGTGGCAGATCGTGACGGTGGCGCCGGCTTCGAGCAGCAGCAGCGCCATCGGCTTGCCGACGATGTTCGAGCGGCCGATCACCACGGCATTCGCGCCCTTGAGATCGATGCCGTACGCCGCGAACATTTTCATCACGCCATACGGCGTGCAGGGGCGAAAGAGCGGCTTGCCGGTCAGGAGCGCGCCGGCGTTCGCGACGTGAAAGCCGTCGACATCCTTCTCGGGCGCGATCGCTTCGATCACCTTGTGGCTGTCGATGTGCTTCGGCAGCGGCAGTTGGACGAGGATGCCGTGAATCTTCGGATCGCGGTTCAGCTCGTCGATGCGCGCGAGCAGGTCGGCTTCGCAGAGCGTAGCAGGGTAGCGGTCGTAGGACGAAAAGATGCCGTTGTCCTCGCATGCTTTCACCTTGTTGCGCACATAGACTTCGCTTGCCGGATTGTCGCCGACCAGCACGACGGCGAGGCCTGGTTGATGGCCGCGCGCGGTGAGCGCGGCGGCGCGGGTCGCGACTTCGGCGCGCAGGGTCTTGGAAAGGGCGGTGCCGTCGATCAGTTTGGCTGTCATGATGGGTCGGTCGAGTGACGAGTATCGAAATCGGTCTTGCAAGGCGCTGTGCGGGCCCGAGATGCGGCGCTGAGGCAGCGGCAGCTTTACGCACAGGCTGAAAGCGGTTTGGCGCAACCCTAAGAACGGGACGGAGAAGCCAGGAAAGAGGGCGACCGGGGCCGCGCCGCGAAGTAGCGAATTATACCTTTGAGCGAGCGCCCGGCGGCGGGGATAGACAAGCGCGTGGCGCCAGCGGACAGGCGTGTCCGGCGCGAGTCTGCATGTGACGAAGAGGGAGGGTGTGGAGCGGGACGACGACGTCCAAAAGAGGGAAAGCGAAAGGGGCACCGCATGAGCCGACGCCGCGTCGCTGAAATCTCAACGTCTGCCTTCGCCGGCTGCGGTCGCGGCGGCCGCCAAAGCCCGGGCGGCGAGCCCGGGCGCGCGCAGCGAATGGATCGCGCTTACTGCGCTTGCTGCGGCTTGTTCGAAAGCGCCAGACGCAACAGATCGGCGACCGTGTTGACGTTGAGCTTTTCCATGATGTTCGCGCGGTGCGCCTCGACGGTCTTGATGCTGATGCCGAGATCGTCCGCGATCTGCTTGTTCAGGCGGCCGGCGATAATCCGCTCGAGCACCTGATGCTCGCGCGCGGTCAGCTTGCCGAGCCGCTCGGCGGCGGCGCGCTGCTGCGCGACGCTTGTGCTTTCGCTGCGGGCCTTGTCGAGCATCCGCTCGACGAGCTTGCGCAGTTCCGCCTCGTCAAACGGTTTTTCGATGAAGTCCATCGCGCCTTTTTTCATCGTCGAGACGGCCATCGGCACGTCGCCGTGACCCGTCACGAAAATGATCGGCAGGGTGGCGTTTTCCGCGATCAGGCGCTCTTGCAGTTCGAGGCCGCTCATGCCTGACATCCGCACGTCGAGAATCAGGCAGGCGATCTGGCCGGCGTGCTGGGCGGGCTGATAGGCGTCGATGAACTGTTCGGCGCTCGAAAAGCATTGCACCCGATAGCCGTTTGCCTCCAAGAGCCAGCGCAGCGAATCGCGCACGGCCTCGTCGTCGTCGACGACAAACACAGTTTCCTGAGTGGTGACTGGGGTACTCATAGCTCTCCCGTAACGGTTTGTGTTCTCGGCGCCTCGGACCCGCCGTTGCTCAGGTCGTGAGGCTCGCCAATGGGCAGACTGCAATGGAACGTGGCGCCCGTGATGTGGCCGTCGGCTTCGACGTTGTTGACCACCCACAGACGGCCGCGGTGCGACTCGATAATGGAACGGCAGATGTTCAGCCCCATGCCCATGCCGTCGGACTTGGTGCTGTAGAACGGTTCGAAGAGGCGCTCGGTGGTGGCTTCGTCGACGCCCGGGCCCTGGTCGATGACGCTGATGCACACGAACCCGGCGTCGAGTTTCACGACGATGCGGATCACCGGATCGACCGCATTCGGGCGCGCGTCGTGCATTGCCTCGGCGGCGTTCTTCAGCAGGTTGACGAGCACCTGCTCGATCAGTACCGGGTCGACATAGATGACGGGCAGCCGCGAGCGCATTTCGGTGACGATGCGGATCTTGCGCTTGCGGGCCTCGATTTCGGCGAGACCCACGGCATCGGCGACGATATCGGCGACGCGCGTCGCCTGACGCTTCGGCTCGCTGCGCTTCACGAACTCGCGGATGCGCTTGATGATCATGCCGGCGCGCACCGCCTGTTGCGCAGTCTTCTCGAGCACCGGCAGCAGATTGTCGGAGTTCGTGCGGCCCGATTTCACCAGGGCGACCGTGCCCGAACAATAGTTATTGATCGCGGCGAGCGGCTGGTTGAGTTCGTGCGCGAGCGACGACGCCATCTCGCCCATCGTCATCAGGCGGCTCGTGAACTGGAGCTTTTCTTCCTGCTGGCGCGCGAGTTCCTGCGCCTGCTTGCGCGAGGTGATGTCGGTTGCGATCTGCATCTGCGCGAGGTGGCCGTCGACCCACTGAATGTACTGGCGGCGCACTTCGAACCACTTCTGGATGCCGTGGATGTAGACCTCGCGCGCATCGGCGGTGCTCTCGGTGAGCGCGGCGGCGGGCAGGCCCGCATAGGCGTCGACCATGTCGATCGAATCGGACGAGGCTTGCGCCGTGTCGAAGCTGCCGCCCGATAGTTCGAGATGCCCGTCGGGGCGGATGCCGAACAGATGCCGGTAGTAGCGGTTCGCGAACAGCAGCTCGGCTTCGTCGGCGGCGAGCACGGAGACGGCCGCGTCGAGGCTTTCGAGCACGGTCGTGAAGCGTTCGTGCGCTGCGGCGAGTTCCTCGCGCGCGCGTTTCGGTTCGGTGATGTCGGTCATCGACGACATCCAGCCAGTCTGCCGGCCTGAGCTGTCGATGAGCGGAGAGACATAGAGGCGCGCGTGAAAGAGCGAGCCGTCCTTGCGCCGCACGCGCAATTCAAACCCCGACGACGGCGCCTTGCCGCGCAGCGTCATGTCGAGCTGGCGCTGCATTTCCGGATACGAGTCGCGCGGCCAGTACGGGAAGGGCGCAGTCTTGCCGACGAGGTCGCTTTCGTCCCAGCCCGTCATCCGGCAAAACGCCGGGTTCACGTGGGTGATGCGGCCGTGCATGTCGAGCACGCGCATGCCGATCAGCACCGAATTCTCCATCGCGCGTCTGAAGAACGCCTCGGCGTACAGCGCCTGCTGCGCCTCGAAGCGCTGGCGCGTGTGCTTCCAGAGGCTCCACAGGCTCCACAGCACGAAGCACGACAGGCCGGCGACGAGCCAGACGAGCGTGTTGTTCGTGAAGTTCGTGATCTGCGGGAACGAGTAGACGCGCACCGTCACGCCTTGTCCCGGCGGATCGAGCGGCAGGTCGTAGAAGACGTCGCGCGGCAGGCGCGGACGCGTCGAGGTGGTAGCGAGCTCGCGGTTGTTCGCGTCGGTGATGGAGATCTTGTACTTCGCAGACAGCTCGGGCGGGATGTCGTGCTTCAGAATGCCTTCGATCGAAAACACCGCGGCGACTGTGCCGAGAAATTCGCGGTCGCGGTAGACCGGCGTTTGCAGCGTCAGGTAGCCGTTGCCGAGATCGTCGTAGATGAGCGGCGAATAGACCTGGCGGCGCGTGCTTTTCGCTTCGTTGAACGCCGCTTTCACGGCTTCGTCCATCTGCGCGTCGTTCGGCCGCGCGAGGCGCTGGCCGAGCATGGGCAGCGGGTTGTTCGGCCAGCGCGCGACATCCTCGTTCGTGTACCA
>DATGHJ010000265.1:0-2163 GCA_035308085.1 Trinickia sp.
TGACGCGCGCGTGGCGGAGCCCCCCGACTCGCGCCGTCAAGGAGTTGCGCTTTGCGCGCTGCTGCTACGACCATCTTGCGGGCACGCTAGGCGTCGCGGTCACGCGAGGCATGCTCGAGCATGGGTTCCTGTTCGAAGGCGGCGAGCGGGAGTATGGCTTGACGCCGTCCGGTGTCGAATGGATACGGTTGCTCGGGCTCGACGTCAATGGAATCGAACTCGATGAAGCGTGCACAGCGCGTCAATGTCTCGATTGGACCGAGCGCCAATATCACATTGCCGGGCCGTTCGCGGCGCGACTGCTGAACGCTTTTTTCGCCCGGGATTGGATGCGGCGGGTGCCGGGGAAGCGGACGGTCGTCGTGACGCCGCTCGGGTGGGCGGCGCTTAAGCAGCATCTCGGGATTGAGCGGGAAGGCAGCGGTGGGGTGCATGTGTTGCCCGCCGCTGCCAACGCTTAAGTCACGTTGCTCGCGCAGCATCTCACCGCGACTCACATTTGGCCAAGACGAAAAAATGCCCGCTTGCGCGGGCATTTTTTGCATTCTGGCGGAGAGGGTGGGATTCGAACCCACGGTACGGGGAAACCGTACGCCTGATTTCGAGTCAGGTACATTCGACCACTCTGCCACCTCTCCGGCATTTCCTGCTCACCAAGCTGGTCGCTGCTTGGCAAAGCGAAGATTATAGAACATCCTCAATCGGATTCCAAGCCCTTTCTGCACGAAAGTGTAGAAATGTCGGCATCGCGAGTGGTGCGTCATCAAGCCGCCGACGTCGCGTCGAGTCGCGCCACGCCGCCGAGATACGGACGCAGCACCGCGGGCACCGTCACTGATCCATCCGCATTCTGGAAATTCTCGAGCACCGCGACGAGCGTACGGCCCACGGCAAGACCCGAACCGTTCAGCGTATGGACAAGCTCCGGCTTACCCTGCGCGTTGCGGTAGCGCGCTTGCATCCGGCGAGCCTGGAACGACTCGGTATTCGAGCAGCTCGAGATCTCGCGATAGGTGTTCTGCGCGGGCAGCCACACTTCGAGGTCGTAGGTCTTCGATGCCGAAAAGCCCATATCTCCCGTGCACAGCGTGATCACGCGATATGGCAGCTCAAGCTTCTGCAGAATCGTCTCCGCATGCAGGACCATCTGCTCGAGCGCATCGTACGAAGTCTCCGGCGCGACGATCTGCACCATCTCGACCTTGTCGAATTGATGCTGACGGATCATCCCGCGCGTATCGCGGCCGTACGAACCCGCTTCCGAGCGGAAGCACGGCGAATGCGCGGTCAACTTGATCGGCAGTGCGTTGCCATCGACGATACTGTCGCGCACCGTGTTCGTGAGCGGAATCTCCGACGTTGAAATCAGATACTGAGTCACGACGTTCTCGCCACCGCCCTTCTCGACCCGGAACATGTCGTCGGCGAACTTCGGCAGTTGGCCCGTGCCGTAGAGGATTTCGGGATTGACGATGTACGGCGTGTAGATTTCCGTGTAGCCGTGCTGCAGCGTGTGCGTGTCGATCATGAACTGCGCGAGCGCGCGATGCAGCCGCGCGATCGGTCCGCGCAACAGCGTGAAGCGCGCGCCGGAGAGCTTCGCGCCCGTCTCGAAGTCGAGACCGAGCGGCGCGCCGACATCGACGTGATCCTTGACTTCGAAGTCGAACTGACGCGGCGTGCCCCAGCGGCGCACTTCGACATTGCCCGATTCGTCGGTGCCGACCGGCACGCCTTCGTGCGCGAGGTTCGGCACGCCGAGCAGCAGGTCCGACAGACGCTTCTGGATCTCGTCGAGCTTCGCCGCCGACGCCTTCATCTCGTCGCCGATACCGCCCACTTCGGCCATCAGCGCCGAGGTGTCCTCGCCCCGCCCTTTCATCCCGCCGATCTGCTTCGACAGGGTGTTGCGGCGCGCCTGCATCTCTTCGGTACGGGTCTGGGTGTCGCGGCGTTCCGCTTCGAGGGCGGCGAAAGCCGCCACGTCGAGGGTATAGCCGCGGTCGGCGAGGCGTTTGGCGACGCCGTCGAGGTCTTTGCGCAGCAGCTGGATGTCGAGCATGGGATTGTGGGACTGCAGTTTCGTTGTGTGGAGAGACGATTCTAGCGCACCGGCCGGGGCAGACCGGCGTAACGGGCACGAACGGGCACGTAACGAACACG
>DATGHJ010000266.1:0-5127 GCA_035308085.1 Trinickia sp.
CACGCTGCGCGAAGCGAAACGCGCGGGCGTGCCGGTGTCGATCTGCGGGGAAATGGCGGGCGATCCGCAACTGACGCGTCTGTTGCTCGGCATGGGCCTCACTGAGTTCTCGATGCACCCGAGCCAGTTGCTCGTCGTGAAGCAGGAGATCCTGCGCTCGCATTTGAAGACGCTGGAGAAGCCGGTCGCGGACGTGCTGGCGTCGTTTGAGCCGGAAGAAGTGCAGGCGGCGCTCAAGCGCGTCACCGAGTGTTGAGTGTGACGCGCGGGCCGGTACACGGCCTGTCATGACAAAGGGCGGCGGTTCTTCGAACCGGCCGCCCTTCGCATTTGCGGAAGGCTTAAGCGCCTCGATGAGCGTGAGCTTCTCCGCAAACCGGGCAATCCGGCTGACGCGAGATCTTCATCGTGTTCCATTCCATCCGCAGCGAATCGAGCATCATGAGCCGGCCGGTCAGCGTCGTGCCGACATTCGCGATCACGCGCAGCGCCTCGGCCGCCTGCATCGCGCCGATGATGCCGACAGTCGGCGCGAACACGCCCATCGTCGAGCACGCGACTTCCTCGAAGGGCTGATCCTCGGGAAACACGCATGCGTAGCACGGCGAAGCATCGTTGCGGAAATCGAAAGTGCTGATCTGGCCGTCGAAACGCAGTGCCGCGCCCGACACGAGCGGCACGCGATGCGCGACGCACGCGCGGTTGATGGCGTGGCGAGTCGCGAAGTTGTCGGTGCAGTCGAGCACGACGGTCGCGCGCGGCACGGTTTCGTTGAGCCACGCATCGCCGACGCGTTCCGCGACCGCATGCACGACGACATCGGGATTCAATTGCGCGATCGCATCGCGCCCCGACTCGACCTTCTTGCGCCCGACCGAAGCGGTCACGTGCAGGATCTGCCGCTGCAGGTTCGTGAGATCGACGGTATCGGCATCGACGAGCGTCAGCGTGCCGACGCCCGCCGCGGCCAGGTACATCGCCGCCGGCGAACCCAGGCCGCCCGCGCCGATGACGATCGCGTGCGCGTCGAGAAAATGCTGCTGCGCCTCGATGCCGAGTTCGTCCACGAGGATATGGCGGGAGTAGCGAAGGAGTTGATCGTCGTTCATGGGGCGGCGCGTCGTGGGGCGCGCGGCACGCTCGCGGCGCTTGTGCGGCGTGCTGCGCGATAAGTCGTTCTCGTTATTCTAATCGCGCAAAAGACAATGCCTTCGCAGCGCGGAAGCTGCGAAGGCATTTGAGCTTGAGCGGGAAGGCTTACTTGCTCTGCGACGCGGCCGGCTGCGGAGCCGAGGCCGGCGCCGGGTCTGAGCCCGGCGTGACCGGCAGCGCCGGCTTCACCGCGACCGGCGCCGAAGCCGAGCGTTCCGGCTTGTTCTCGGCCAGCGTGCGCTCGGCGATCGACTTCGATTGCACGACAGTCTTGCCTTCGAGCTTGTTCAACGCTTGCTGGAGCATGAAGTCGTCAGACGTGCCGAACTCGACCGGCTTGCGATCGCGATCCTTCTGGCGCTGCTCCGGCGTCTTCTTGTCGTTCTGCTCCTCGAGCTGCTGCAACTGCAGCATGCGCTGCTGTTCGCGCTCTTCCTCTTCCTTCTTCTCGTTCGGGTCCTGCGTGTTCGCGAGATGGTTCGAGTAGTCGACTTCGCGCGTCACGAGTGCGTCGTCCGGATCACCGTCGGCGTATTGATCGACCGCGATGTCAGGACGGATGCCCTTGTTCTGGATCGAACGGCCGCTCGGCGTGTAGTAATACGCGGTCGTCAGGCGCAGCGCCGTATCGGCCGTCAGCGGACGCACGGTCTGCACCGAACCCTTGCCGAAGGTGGTCTTGCCCATGATCAGCGCGCGGTGCTGATCCTGCAGTGCGCCCGCGACGATTTCCGACGCCGACGCCGAGTACGCGTTCGTCAGCACGACCATCGGCACGGTCTTGAAGGTGGCCGGCAGGCCCTTCAGCGGATCGGAATCGAACGACGGCAGACGGTAGTTATCGTACGTATCGCGGTAGATCTCCTTCGAATCGGGGATCTGACCGTTGGTCGACACGACGACCGAATCCGGCGGCAGGAACGCGCCCGCGACGCCGACCGCGCTTTGCAGCAGGCCGCCGCCGTTGTTACGCAGATCGATGACGAGGCCCTTCAAGTTCGGCTGCTGGCGCGCGACGTCTTCGAGCTTGGCCGCGAGATCCGGCACCGTGCGCTCCTGGAAGCTCGTAATGCGGATGTAGGCGTAGCCCGGCGCGAGGATCTTCATCTTCACGCTCTGCACCTTGATGATGGCTCGCGTCACCGTGACCGGGAACGTGCGGTCGTCGCTCTTGCGGAAGATCGTGAGCGTGACCTTGGTGCCCGGGTCGCCGCGCATCTGCTTGACCGCCTGGTCGAGCGTCATGCCGCGCACAGGCTTGTCGTTGATGCGGGTAATCAGGTCGCCCGGACGGATGCCGGCGCGGAAGGCCGGCGTGTCTTCGATCGGCGAGATGACTTTGATCAGGCCGTCTTCCTGCGAAATCTCGATGCCGAGGCCCGCGAAGCGGCCCTTGGTCTGCTCCTGAAGCTCTTCGTAATCGGTCTTGTCGAGATACGACGAGTGCGGGTCGAGGCTCGACACCATCCCCTTGATCGCGGCGGTCAGGAGCTTCTTGTCGTCGACCGGCTCGACGTAGTCATGCTTGATCTGACCGAACACCTCGGCGAAGAGGCGCAGTTGATCGAGCGGCAGCGGTGCCGAGGCGGCCTGCTGGGCGGACGCGGACAGTTGCAGCGTCGCAAAGACGCCGGTAGCCAGGCCAGCGGCGATCAGGCCGATGTTCTTGAGTTTCGTTCGCATAGAGTCTGTTGCGGTCGGGAGCGTGTAGGTGCGGCGGTAGCGGGGACGAGCAAGTATAACTGCAAGCCTTGCGTGCGGTGGATTCGAGAGGGTATTCGCCGTTCGACAGCGAACGTACGGCCGGGTTCGCTGCTCACCGCCACGCGCAGGAATCGGGCCTGGAGTGCGCAGACTATTGCGTGGCGCGGTGTGCCGGCATCAGGATGCCGGCACATGCGGCGCCATTTTGGGATTTCTGCTCGCAGGCGGATTGTCAGCCTGCCTTGCCTTGTTTCGCGACGGCGGCCTGCGCCTTGGCGATCGCTTCGGGGTCCCCCAGATATTCGTGGCGGATCGGCTTCAGGTTTTCGTCGAGCTCGTAGACGAGCGGCACGCCGTTCGGGATGTTCAGGCCGACGATGTCGTCGTCCGAGATGCCGTCCAGGTACTTGATCAGCGCGCGCAGCGAGTTGCCGTGCGCCGCGATCACCACTTTCTTGCCCGCCTTGATGGCCGGCGCGATCGACTCGTTCCAGATCGGCAGCACGCGCGCGACCGTGTCTTTCAGGCATTCGGTGAGCGGCAGCTCGGCGCGCGGCACCTTCGCGTAGCGCGGATCGTCGTACGGCGCGCGCTCGTCGCTCGGATCGAGCGCGGGCGGCGGCGTGTCATAGCTGCGGCGCCAGACAAGCACTTGCTCGTCGCCGTATTTGGCGGCGGTTTCCGCCTTGTTCAGACCGGCGAGCGCGCCGTAGCTGCGCTCGTTCAGGCGCCACGAATGGACGACCGGGATATACATCAGGTCCATCTGATCCTGCACGTGCCACAGCGTGCGCACCGCGCGCTTGAGGACCGACGTGTAGGCGAGATCGAATGTATAGCCCGCTTCTTTCAGCAGACGGCCTGCTTGCTGCGCTTCGCGGTTGCCTTGTTCCGTGAGGTCGACGTCGACCCAGCCGGTGAATCGGTTTTCCTTGTTCCACGTCGATTCGCCGTGGCGGATGAGGACGAGCTTGTGCATGAGAGAGGTATGGTCGGTAGTGAGGAAGCCGCTTGCGTGCGTCAAGGCGAAGCGGTCGTCTAGGACGGCGCTCGCCATCGCGTCAAACGGATATTTTATAATGGCCGGATTGTCATTTCCGATGTCTCTCTTTTTTTGGCGGATTCTTTCGTGACGTTCTTCACCGATTACACGAACCTTGTACTGATCGCGGCCGCCCTCATCTCCGGAGGGTTACTGCTGTGGCCGACGATCAGCCGGCGCGGCCGGGGCGGGCTCTCCGCTGCCGAAGCGACGCAGCTGATCAACCGGCGCAACGCCGTCGTCGTCGATTTGCGGTCCGCCGCCGACTACGCGGGCGGACATCTGCCGCAGGCGCGTCAAGTCGAGTTCGCGGAGCTGCAAGCGAAAATCGGCCAAATCGCCAAGAATAAGGGCACGCCGGTGTTGCTCGTCTGCCAGACCGGTCAGCAGTCGCACAAGGCGGTGCGGATTGCCGAAGAGGCGGGCTACACCGAAGTCCATGTGCTGCAAGGCGGGGTCAACGCCTGGCAGCAGGCCGGCATGCCGGTCGTCAAACAAGGAGTGGCTAAGTGAATAACGTCGTCATGTACAGCACGCAGGTGTGTCCGTATTGCCAGATGGCCGAGCGTCTTTTAAAGTCGCGCGGCGTTCAGACCATCGAGAAGGTGCTGATCGACAAGGAGCCGGCGCGGCGCGAGGAAATGATGACGCGCACCGGCCGCCGTACCGTGCCGCAGGTGTTCATCGGCGACACGCATGTCGGCGGCTACGACGACTTGTCCGCGCTCGATCGTGCGGGCGGTTTGATGCCGCTCCTGGAAGCGGCTTGAAGCAGGATTGGCGACTGCTGCAAGCTTAAGGCGTGTGCTGCCGCGGTCGCCTCAGTCCGATGCATGAAAGTACATATACATTGGTAGCGGGATTGAATCCGGCTACATCGAAATTACCTAGGGAGTCACCATGTCGGACCAGAACAACCAGCCGTTCTTCAACATTCAGCGCATTTACCTGAAGGATTTGTCGCTCGAGCAACCGAATTCGCCGGCAATCTTTCTCGAGCAGGAGATGCCGTCGGTTGAAGTCGAAGTCGACGTGAAGGCCGAGCGTCTTGCTGAAAACGTGTTCGAAATCCTGGTTACCGGCACGGTCACGGCCAAGGTCACCGACAAGATCGCGTTCCTGATCGAGGCCAAGCAAGCAGGCATCTTCGACATCCGCAACATTCCGGCAGAGCAGATCGATCCGCTCGTCGGCATCGCGTGCCCGACGATCCTGTTCCCGTACCTGCG
>DATGHJ010000267.1:0-6893 GCA_035308085.1 Trinickia sp.
GGCCGTTCTTGATCGAGCTGGCCGAGCGCACGTCGCTGTCCGTGCATCTCGCCGTGCGCGACCGGCTCGACATGGTCGTGATCGACGCGATCCGGCCGCGCTCGGCGATTCTGGTCTCGCGCCTCGAAGTCGGCTCACGGATGGACCTCACCCGCACCGCCGTCGGCCGCGCGTACATGGCGGCGCTCTGCCCGAACGAACTCGATTCGTTGCTGAAGGGCCTGCAAGTCGCCTCGGGCGACGATTGGCCGCACACGCACGCACGCCTCACGACAGCGCTCGAAGAAACGCGCACGAACGGTTTTGCGATCGCCACGAGCGAATGGTACGAAGGGCTCAACGCGATCGCGGCCGGCTTCGTCGGGCCGTCCGGCGTGCGCTACGCGGTGAACTGCGGCGGCGCGGCGCACATGTGCCCGCGCGAATGGCTGATCGAACACGCGGCGCCCGCGCTCATCGAATGCATCGGGAAGATCATGCGCGAGGTCGGCGGCTCGCCCGGCTACCGGCTCGATGTCTGAAGCGCGCATGAGACTCGTCCTAAAGCGATGCATCGCCGTTCGGAGTAGACCAGCGGCCCACCTCGCGCGCCGCGCCGATGCACTCTGTAACGCCCGTAACTCCTTGAAAAATACGGCGCTGGACTGGACCTGAGCCCCCCTTGTAGGATCATGCTTTCCGCGCGGCGGCAGCTTCTCGCCTTGGACCGGCGCCGCGCGCCACCGCTCTTTGCTTCGTCGAAACGCCGCCGGCGCACCGCGCCCCCGGCTCACCGCCAGGCCCCTCGCACATCGGACGAACGCCACGCTTTGAGCGTCTGTTCATATTCTTCGCGGAGCATCGCGAATTCAGCCAATGTGTCTTGCGTACGCGCCGCGCGAGAGGTGACGGCGACCGACGCGAACGCATCGCGCAAGCTTCGACAATTCCACGCACGCTATTCATCGAACCGATGCCCGAACAAGAAAACGCTACTGAATCGCAACGCTCCCTCACGCCCGTGAAGGGCACGCCCGGCGCCGATCAGGCAATCGCCCGCGGGCGCCAGCCGCGCCGCAGGCTCGGCACGCTCGTCGTCGCCGTGCTGATCGCGGCCGGCGTAATCGCCTGGTGGCATCCGTGGAGCCGCACGAGCCCCGCGGGTTCGGGCGCCGCCGGCGCGCCGCACGCGGGCCGCGGCGGGCGCGGCGGCTTTGCGAACCAGGTGCAGCCGGTGCAGGTGGCCACCGCCTCGCAGGGCGACATGCCGATCGTCCTCAACGCGCTCGGCACGGTCACGCCGCTGGCCACCGTCACCGTCAAGACGCAGCTCTCGGGCACGCTCCAGTCGGTCGAGTTCCAGGAAGGCCAGATGGTCAAGAAGGGCGACGTGCTCGCGCAAATCGATCCGCGTCCGTATCAGATCTCGCTCGACAACGCGCAAGGCGCGCTGCTCAAGGACCAGGCGCTGCTGCAAACGGCGCGCGTCGACTTGAAGCGCTACCAGACGCTGCTCGCGCAAGACTCGATCGCAAGCCAGCAGGTCGACACGCAAGCCTCGCTCGTCAAGCAGTACGAAGGTCAGGTCAAGTCCGACCAGGCGAACATCGATACCTACAAGCTCGACCTCATCTATGCGCGCATCACGGCGCCGGTGTCGGGCCGCGTCGGCCTGCGCCAAGTCGATCCGGGCAACTACGTGACGCCGAGCGACACCAACGGCATCGTGGTCATCACGCAACTGCAGCCGATCAGCGTGATCTTCACGACCTCGGAGGACAACCTGCCGTCGATCATGAAGCAGACGCGCAGCGGCGCGAAGCTCTCGACCACCGCTTACGACCGCAACAACACGACGCCGCTCGAATCCGGCCACCTCGACACGTTCGACAACCAGATCGACACCACCACCGGCACCGTCAAGCTGCGCGCGATGTTCGATAACAAGGAACTGATGCTGTTCCCGAATCAGTTCGTCAACGCACGGCTTTTGGTCGATACGATCCATGACGCGGTGATCGTGCCCACTTCCGCCGTGCTCAACGGCGCGAAAGGCCCGTTCGTCTACGTCGTCAAGCCGGACAACACCGTCACCGTGCGGCAGATCAAGACCGGCCCGGTCGACGGCGAGCGCACGAGCGTCGCGTCGGGAATCGAAGTGGGCGAACGCGTGGTCACCGACGGCTCGGACCGCTTGAAGGAAGGCGCGAAGGTGTCGATCCCGGCCGAACGCGCGCGAGGCGCCTCGGGTGCTTCCGGCGCGCACGCGAGCGCGGCGTCCGGCGCAGCGGCGGCATCCGGCGCGCACCACGGCCGTCACAAGCACGCGGCCTCGAGCGGCGACAGCCAATGACGCCCCGCTACCCCGCTGACATTCGCTGATACCGCATGAATCCATCCCGCGCCTTTATCCTGCGCCCGGTCGGCACGGCCCTCTTGATGGCGGCCATCATGCTGGTCGGGCTCGTCGCCCTGCGCTTCCTGCCGATCTCCGCGCTGCCGGAAGTCGACTATCCGACGATCCAGGTCCAAACGTTCTACCCCGGCGCGAGCCCCGACGTGATGACCTCATCCGTCACCGCGCCGCTCGAGCGCCAGTTCGGGCAGATGCCGTCGCTCAACCAGATGTCGTCGCAAAGCTCGGCCGGCTCGTCGGTGATCACGCTGCAGTTCAGTCTCGATCTGCCGCTCGACATCGCGGAGCAGGAAGTGCAGGCCGCGATCAACGCGGCCGGCAACCTGCTGCCGTCCGACCTGCCCGCGCCGCCGATCTACGCGAAAGTGAATCCGGCCGATGCGCCGATCCTCACACTCGCGCTCACGTCGGACACGTTGCCCCTCACGCAAATCCAGGATCTCGCCGACACGCGTCTCGCGCAGAAGATCTCGCAGGTGGCGGGCGTCGGTCTCGTGAGCTTGAGCGGCGGCCAGCGGCCCGCTGTGCGGATTCAGGCGAACCCGCTTGCGCTCGCGTCTTACGGGTTGAATCTCGACGACCTGCGCACGACGATCTCGAACTTGAACGTGAACACCCCGAAGGGCAACTTCGACGGCCCGACGCGCAACTACACGATCAACGCAAACGACCAGCTGACCGACGCCGACGCCTATCAAAGCGCCGTCATCGCATACAAGAACGGCCGGCCGGTGATGCTCGCCGACGTCGCGAAGATCATCGACGGCTCGGAGAACACCAAGCTCGGCGCGTGGGTCGGCACGCAGAACGCCGGCACGCCTGACGCAGCGCCCTCGATCAAGCCCGCGATCATCCTCAACGTGCAGCGCCAGCCGGGCGCGAACGTGATCCAGGTCGTCGACAGCATCAAGGCGCTGTTGCCGCAACTGCAAGCGTCGCTGCCGGCGTCGATCAACGTCTCGGTCGTGACCGACCGCACGACGACGATCCGCGCCTCCGTGCGCGACGTGCAGTTCGAACTGGCGATGTCGGTCGTGCTCGTCGTGCTCGTGATGTATCTGTTCCTCGCGAACGTCTACGCGACGATCATCCCGAGCTTGTCGGTGCCCCTGTCGCTGATCGGCACGCTCGCCGTGATGTACCTGTGCGGCTTCTCGCTCGACAACCTCTCGCTGATGGCGCTCACGATCGCGACCGGCTTCGTCGTCGACGACGCGATCGTGATGATCGAGAACATCGCGCGCTACGTCGAGGAAGGCGACACGCCGCTCGAAGCAGCGCTGAAGGGCTCGAAGCAGATCGGCTTCACGATCATCTCGCTGACGGTGTCGCTGATCGCCGTGTTGATTCCGCTGCTCTTCATGGGCGACGTGGTCGGACGCCTGTTCCACGAGTTCGCGATCACGCTCGCGGTGACGATCGTGATCTCGGCGGTCGTCTCGCTCACGCTCGTGCCGATGATGTGCGCGCATCTGTTGCGCCATACGCCGCCGAAGGGCAGCCATACCTTCGAAGCGCGCGTGCATGGGTTCATCGACTACGTGATCGACCGCTACGCCGTCGCGCTGCGCTGGGTGCTCGACCGCCATCACTCGACGCTGTTCGTCGCCGTCCTCACGCTCGTCCTGACCGGCGTGCTTTACGTCGTGATTCCCAAGGGCTTCTTTCCCGTGCAGGACACCGGTTTGATCCAGGCGATCACGCAAGCGCCGCAGTCGGTGTCGTACGCCTCGATGGCCGAGCGACAGCAGGCGCTTGCCGATGCGGTTCTGAAGAATCCCGACGTCGAGAGCCTGACGTCGTTCATCGGCGTCGACGGCAGCAACATCACGCTCAATAGCGGCCGCATGCTGATCAACCTGAAACCGCGCGACGACCGCAGCAAGACGGCGAGCGAGATCATCCGCGAGATCCAGAAAGATGTCGCGCACGTGCCCGGCGCGTCGCTCTACATGCAGCCCGTGCAGGATCTGACGATCGACTCGACGGTGAGCCCGACGCAGTATCAGTTCATGCTGACCGACCCGAACCCGGACGAATTCGCGAGCTGGGTGCCGAAGCTCGTCGAGCGCTTGAAAGAGGCGCCGGAACTCGCCGACGTCGCCACCGATCTGCAAGAAAACGGCCAGTCGGTCTACGTCGAAATCGACCGCGCCACGGCCGCGCGCTTCGGCATCACGCCGGCCACGGTCGACAACGCGCTGTACGACGCGTTCGGCCAGCGCATCGTCTCGACGATCTTCACGCAGTCGAACCAGTACCGCGTGATTCTCGAAGCCGAGCCGACGCAGCAGCACTACATCGAATCGCTGAAATCGATCTACCTGCCGTCGTCGACCGCGTCGGGCGGTCAGGTGCCGCTGTCGTCGATCGCGAAGTTCATCGAGCGCCCGGCACCGCTGCTCGTCACGCACCTCGGCCAGTTCCCGGCCACGACCGTGTCGTTCAACCTCGCGCCGGGCGCGTCGCTCGGCGCCGCCGTCAAGGCGATCCAGCAAGCGGAGAAGGACATCGGCCTGCCGGCCTCGTTCCAGACGCGCTTTCAGGGCGCCGCGCTCGCGTTCCAGGCGTCGCTCGCCAACGAGCTGTTCCTGATCCTCGCGGCGATCGTCACGATGTATATCGTGCTCGGCGTGCTGTACGAGAGCTTCATCCATCCGATCACGATCCTCTCGACGCTGCCGTCCGCGGGCGTCGGCGCGCTGCTCGCGCTGATGATTTCCGGCAACGACCTCGACATCATCGGGATCATCGGCATCGTGCTGTTGATCGGCATCGTGAAGAAGAACGCAATCATGATGATCGACTTCGCGCTCGAAGCCGAGCGCGAGCAAGGCAAGCCGCCGCGCGAGGCGATCTACCAGGCGTGCCTGCTGCGCTTCCGGCCGATTCTGATGACGACGATGGCGGCGCTGCTAGGCGCCTTGCCGCTGATGCTCGGCACCGGCGCGGGCTCGGAGCTGCGGCATCCGCTCGGTATCGCGATTGCGGGTGGTCTGATCGTGAGCCAGTTGCTGACGCTCTTCACGACGCCCGTGATCTATCTCGGCTTCGATTCGCTCGCGCGGCGGCTGCGCGAACGCTTTCAGGGCGGCTCCAGGCCCGCGACCGACGCCGGGGCATAAGCGATGAATCTGTCCCGCCCCTTCATCGCCCGCCCCGTCGCGACGACGCTGCTCGCGGTCGGCGTCGCGCTTGCCGGCGTCTTCGCGTTTGTGAAGCTGCCGGTGGCGCCGTTGCCGCAGGTCGACTTCCCGACCATCTCCGTGCAGGCGTCGTTGCCCGGCGCGAGCCCGGAGACGGTCGCGACCAGCGTCGCGAGCCCGCTCGAACGGCACCTCGGCACGATCGCCGACGTCACCGAGATGACGTCGCAAAGCTCGGTCGGCCAGACGCGCATCACGCTGCAGTTCGGCCTGAACCGCGACATCGACGGCGCCGCGCGCGACGTGCAGGCCGCGATCAACGCCGCCCGTGCCGACTTGCCCGCAAGCCTCAAAAGCAATCCGACCTACCACAAGGTCAACCCCGCCGACGCGCCGATCCTGATTCTCGCGCTCACCTCGCCGACGATGACGGCCGGCCAACTGTACGACTCGGCTGCGACCGTGCTGCAGCAAGCGCTCTCGCAAGTCGACGGCGTCGGCGAAGTCGACGTGAGCGGCTCGGCGAACCCGGCCGTGCGCGTCGAGCTCGAACCGCAGGCGCTCTTTCACTACGGCATCGGGCTGGAAGACGTGCGTGCGGCGCTCGCCTCCGCAAACGCGAACAGCCCGAAGGGCTCGATCGAATTCGGCCCGAACCACATCCAGCTTTACACCAACGATCAGGCGAGCAAGGCCGAGCAGTACAAGGACCTCGTGATCGCCTACCGCAACGGCGCGGCGGTAAAGCTCGCGGATGTCGCCGAGGTGGTCGATTCGGTCGAAGACTTGCGCAATCTCGGTCTCATGAACGGCAAGCGCTCGGTGCTCGTGATCCTGTACCGGCAGCCGGGCGCGAACATCATCGAGACCGTCGACCGCGTGAAGGCGATGATCCCGCAGCTGAAGGCGTCGCTGCCCGCATCCGTGGAGGTCACGCCGACCGTCGACCGCTCGACCACGATCCGCGCGTCGCTCAAGGACACCGAGCACACGCTTCTGATCGCGGTGGCGCTCGTCGTGATGGTCGTGTTCCTGTTCCTGCGCAACTGGCGCGCGACGCTGATTCCGAGCGTCGCCGTGCCGATCTCGATCATCGGCACGTTCGCCGCGATGTATCTGATGGGGTTCTCGATCGACAACCTGTCGCTGATGGCGCTCATCATCGCGACGGGCTTCGTCGTCGACGACGCGATCGTCGTGCTCGAAAACATCTCGCGGCACATCGAGGCCGGCGTGCCGCGCATGCGCGCGGCCTACCTCGGCGCGCGCGAAGTCGGCTTCACGGTGATGTCGATCAGCATCTCGCTCGTCGCCGTGTTCCTGCCGATCCTGCTGATGGGCGGCATCGTCGG
>DATGHJ010000268.1:0-5693 GCA_035308085.1 Trinickia sp.
ATCGAGCGCGTTCGCGTTCTTGAGCGGCACGACGGCGACCTGCTGGCCGGCCGCGCTGTCGACGCCCGCGATGATCGACGCGATGCGCCGCACGTTGTCGGCGTAATCGGTAACGACAAGCGTGTTGTTGGCCGGATAAGCCGCGATCGTGTTGTTCGGCGAAATGAGCGGGCGCAGCACCGGCAGCAGATTGTTGGCCGACTCGTTATGCAGCTCGAACACTTGCGTGATGATCTGGTCGCCGCGCGCCTGTGGGCTGTTGCCGACGTAGGTCGGCACGCCTTGCAGCTTCGCGTCGGCTTCGGGCACGACTTTCAGGACGCCATGGTCCTGCACGAGCGCGAAGCCCTGCATGCGCAACGCCGATTGCAGCGTCTTCAGCGCCTGCTCTTCCGGCACCGGATTTTCCGAGACGAGGTTGAGCTGACCCTTGACGCGCGGGTCGACGATGATCGTTTTGCCTGTCGCGGCGCCGATCGCTTTCGCCACCTGATCGATATCGGCGTTGACGAAATTGAGCGTTACTTGCGCGTGCGCGGTGTTTGCGGCTAGGAGGCCAGCCACCAGCAGCGCCGAGGCGATGCGACGCAATGCCATACGATTTCTAGTCATGGAAAGTGAGGTCGATGCCGGAAACGGCCACTCCCGGCGGTCTTGCATAGCGGGCGCGTTCGCGGTAGCGGAAAGCCCGCCAACTCGCGCGCGTCTTGGAAGGTCCGGTAAGCAGGACATCCATCCGCCATTCCTGAAGTCGGAACATTAGCAGCTTTTCGTGTCTGTATTGTCACAAAGGATGGAGGTTGGCTTCGCTTTTCCAAAAAAATTTCGCGTTGATGTAAGTTTTCGAAAGTTTCTATGCCGACAATATGCATTGATGCAACGACTGCAGCTTGTCCGCATATAGCTGGTTTATGTCCGTTAGCCAACTTTGCCTGCTTTGCCACAGCCGGTATCATACGGGCACTTAAGTAAACAAAAGTCATTTGCAAGATGGTGTTTTCCCGATATTGGAAGCGTGCCGGTAACAGAGTCGGCGTTGACCTATATTTAATTGCTCCGATTATCTGGTATCTGTTATTTAGCCAACCTCACCGATGAAAATAGCCTTTCTGATTCTTTCCGCAGCACTCGGCGCTTGCCTCGCAAGCTCGCCGGCGCGCGCGGACTGCTTCGACGAAGCAGCCAAGTATCAGAAGGTGAATCCGTTGATCCTGCGCGCGATTGCCTGGCAGGAATCTCATAATCGGCCCGAAGCGCTGCACAAGAATGCCAACGGTTCGACTGACTACGGCCTCATGCAGATCAACTCGATTCATCTGCCCACGCTCGCGCAGTACGGCATTTCGACCGGCACGCTGATGGAGCCCTGCAAGAACGTCTACATCGCCGCGTGGCACCTGCGCCAGAAAATGAACAAGTACGGCAACACTTGGCAAGCGGTCGGCGCCTATCATTCCGAGACGCCGTCGCTGCGCGACAAATACGCACGCCAGATCGCCGACATCCTCACGAAGTGGAAGCTGCTGCAGGCGCAACGCTGACGGCGGACTTGTCTCGAGTGCTGCGCGGTTAGCGCCGCGAGCGGCTATCGCCCTGCTCCCCCGCATCGGACGAATCGCCGACGTTTGATGCACAATGCGGGCATCATGCGCCCGGCCGGCGGCCAAACTGATTTGATACGCCGCGCCGCTTCCCCCTCTCATTTGTCTACTGCGATGAACCAGCCGCCACTGCCCGTCACCGTGCTGTCCGGTTTTCTCGGCGCGGGCAAAACCACGCTCCTGAACCATATCCTCGCGAATCGCGCGGGCCTGCGGGTCGCCGTGATCGTCAACGATCTCGCCGCCGTCAATATCGATGCGACGCTCGTGCGCGACGCCGCTTCGCTATCGCATGTCGAGGAGCAGCTCGTCGAGATGTCGAACGGCTGCATCTGCTGCACGCTGCGCGACGACCTGCTGACCGAAATCCGGCGCCTCGCCGACGAGCAGCGTTTCGACGCCATCCTGATCGAATCGACTGGCATCGCCGAACCGATGCCGATCGCCGAGACCTTCACCTTCGTCGACGACGACGGCGTGTCGCTCTCCGATGTCGCGCGCCTCGACACGATGGTGACGGTCGTCGATGCATTCAACTTCCTGCGCGACTACGCTTGCGCGGACGCGCTCGCCGAACGCGGCCTCGCCGCGACCGAGGAGGACGACCGCACACTCGTCGAACTCCTGATCGAGCAAATCGAGTTTTGCGACGTGCTCGTCGTAAACAAGGCGGATCTCGTCAGCGCGGACGATCTCGCTCGCCTGCAGCACATACTCGCGCGCATCAATCCGCGCGCCGCGCAAGTCGTAAGCCGCTTCGGCGACGTGCCGCTCGATGCCGTGCTCGATACCAAGCGCTTCGACTTCGACGAGGCGTCGAACGCGCCTGGCTGGCTCCAGTCACTCGAGCACGAACACGATCACAGCGGCGAAGCCGACGAATACGGCATCGGCAACTTCGTTTATCGCGCGCGCCGGCCGTTTCATCCGGAGCGTTTGTGGGCGCTGTTGCACGAAGAATGGCAAGGCGTGCTGCGCAGCAAGGGCTTCTTCTGGCTCGCGACGCGCAACGACGTCGCGGGTTCGCTGTCGCAGGCGGGCGGCGCGTGCCGGCATGGTCCGGCAGGCTACTGGTGGGCGGCGCAAGACAAGAGCGAATGGCCGCAAGATGACGAACTCGCCGAGGAAATCGCCGCCGATTGGCACGGCGATCCGGATGACACCACGATCGGCGACCGCCGTCAGGAGCTGGTGATGATCGGCATTGGGCTCGATGCAAAGGCGTGGCGCGAGAAGCTCGACGCGTGCCTCCTCACCGACGACGAATTCGCCCACGGTCCGCACGCGTGGTCGCACTTCCCCGACCCATTCCCCGCCTGGGATCTCGATGCCCATGAAGACGAATCCGGCGATGCCGAAATCGTGCATCGACATTGAAGGCTCGTGCGCTTGCGCCGCGTTGCCGGCATAAGCAAGCCTTAAGCAAGCCGCTATGCGCTAAGTCGAACTGACTGAAAAATACGTGCATCGCAGACACCGGTTCGGAGTTCTGCGATGCACTGCCACCTGAGCGCATCGAAGCATGCGCCGCTTGCAATCAAGAAAGCCCAGGCGAAAAAAACCCCGCCATGGGCGGGTGTCAACAATCAGGCAGCTGAGTGCTTAGCGCTTGTTGACGGCGTCCTTGAACGCCTTGCCAGCCGTGAACTTGACGGTCTTCGCGGCCGGGATCTTGATGGTCTCGCCCGTCTTCGGGTTGCGGCCGGTGCGTGCTGCACGCTTGCCCGAGCCGAAGCTGCCGAAGCCAATCAGTTGAACCGCGTCGCCCTTCGACACTGCCTTCTTGATCACTTCGAGCAGCGTGTCCAGCGTTTCGCCGGTTTGAGCCTTGCTGGCGCCCGTCTGAGCAGCGACGGCGTCGATCAGTTCCTGTTTGTTCATTAAGGTTCCTTTCTCAGGTTAAGGTGATACGAACAGCGCGAACGCGCCGATTATACGTGCGCGGGCTTTGCCGTCGAGCCCTTGCCGCCGAGCGCGCCGACTACCGCCGCGCTAGGCGTCGTCACGCGACGGCCAGGCTTTCCGCTTTGCCCCGCGGCGCTTGCTATGATAGCGCAGCGCAAACCCAATAACGGCAAGGCTTTCAAAGAATTTAGGCTCTCAATGCCTTGTCGCTGCTGGGTTTCGCGCGATTGAGCCCGCGCGAATCGAACATGCTAAGCGAGTTGACGGGTCGCCGCATAGAGGCGTTGGTTTTTGCCAACGCTCCGCAAATGCCCGCCAGACGGGGCTTTGCGGCATTTAAGCCGGGTGCGTGAGATCGTTTTCGGACGACTTGCCCCAGGCCTCGGCAAGCGCGATTTCGCCGTAGCGAGGCGGCATGTTTCGAGTGTCCGGCGTTTTTCCCAAGACCCGCAGCCGCCTTCCATCTTCCGCATGACCGACCCGCTCATCCCCGCCACGCTTGCGTTTCGCGACGACGGCACGCTGTTCTCTCCGGCTTTCGGCGACATTTATCACAGCGCTGTCGGCGCGCTCGCGCAAGCGCATCACGTGTTCCTTGCGGGCAATGGACTGCCGCAACGCTGGCGTGAGCGGCGCATCTTTACGATCGTCGAGACAGGCTTCGGAGTCGGCGGCAACTTCCTCGCGACCTGGGCGGCATGGCGTGCCGACCCTGCGCGTTGCGAGCGGCTGCACTTCGTGTCGATCGAAAAACATCCTTTTTCGCAGCGGGATTTGCGCGCAGTTCACGGCCGGATCGTTGCAGATGCAACCATCTTGCCGCTTGCGCATCAGCTCGACGATGCTTGGCCGATGCTCGTGCCCGGCATGCAACGGCTCGAATTCGAAGGCGGGCGCGTAACGTTGACGCTCGCATTCGGAGACGCGCTCGAGGTCCTGCCGAAGCTGTGGCTGCGCGCCGATGCTTTCTATCTAGACGGATTCTCGCCTGCGAAGAATCCGGAAATGTGGTCGCTCCCGATCTTCAAGTCGCTTGCGCGTCTGGCCGGGGATGGCGCGACGTTCGCGACTTATACGAGCGCCGGCGACGTCAAGCGCTCGCTCGAACAGGCCGGTTTCAGCTTAAGAAAAGTGCAAGGCTTCGGCTGGAAACGAGCGATGCTGGTCGGGGAATTTGCGCCTCGCTGGCGCGTGCGGCGGCATGAGCCGCCGTTGCCGCTTGCCGTCGGCGAGCGGCACGCAATCGTGATCGGCGCCGGCCTTGCCGGATGCGCGCTGACCGAACGGCTCACCGCGCGCGGCTGGCGCGTCAGCTTGATCGACCAGCAACCGGCCGCAGCGCGCGAAGCGTCGGGCAATCCGGCTGGTGTATTCCACCCGCTGATTTCACGCGACGACAGCGTCGCCTCACGCATCACGCGTGCAGGTTTTCTCTATGCACTAAGACGCTGGAGTGCGCTCGAACAATGCGGCTACTCATTCCAGCGCAGCCCATCCGGCCTTTTGCATCTCGCCGTCGATGAAGACGAAACGCGTGCGATGACCGACGCCATCACATCGCTCGGCTACCCTGCGGACTTCGTCACACCGCTTTCGCAGACGGACGCACAAGCGCTCGCGAACGTTGCGCTCACGCGCGGCGGCTGGCTCTATCCGCGCGGCGGTTCGCTCGATCCTGCCGCGCTGTGCCGGGCGCAATGCGACGCAGCCGGCGACTTGCTCACCCGGCACTTCGGAGTGGAGGTGCAGCGCATCGAACGTATCGACGAGCAATGGCGCGTCATTGATGCGGCAGGCCGACCGATTGCGTCCGGGCCTGTGGTGATCTTCGCTAACGCCTGCGATGCCGCGCGCGTCGCGGGACTTCAGCAAGCCCCGATGCGCATCGTGCGCGGCCAACTGACACTGTTGCCCGCACGCATCGCGTCTGGCCTGCGCGTGCCGTTGATCGGCGAGGGCTATGCGGTGCCGCTCGCCGACGGCATCACGCTGACCGGCGCGACATACGAAGTCGACGATGCCGATCGCGCAATGCGCGCCTCGGGTCACGTCGAAAATCTTGAACGGCTTGCGCAACTAATGCCCGATGTCGCAAACGAACTCGCAGCGATGGACCGGAGCATGCTCGAAGGACGCGTCGCGTTTCGCTGCGTCACAAGCGATCGTTTGCCGATGGCCGGCGCGCTG
>DATGHJ010000269.1:0-2977 GCA_035308085.1 Trinickia sp.
CTGCGCGTTCGAGCTGGCCCGCATACTGCGCTGCCAGTTTCTCGAAGAGGCCGCCTACCGTATCGACGGACACCGGTGTGCGGACGGCATCGGCCACGACTAGCTCTGAGCCAGCATGGAGCGCATCTCGTTCAAACGCGAGATGTCGTAGGTGACGCCGTACTCGGCGAAGCGGTCAAGGAACGACGGGCTCACGCCGGTCGACTCGAACTCACCGGCGACGCGGTTTTCCTTATCGAGGCCGCGCGCCTGGAAGCGTACGATCTCTTGCATGGTAATGACTTCGCCTTCCATGCCTACGACCTCGGCGATGCTCGTCACCTTACGCGAACCGTCGCGCATGCGCGACGTTTGAACGACCAGGTCGACGGCGCTCGCGATCTGTTCGCGGATCGCCCGAACCGGCATGTCGAAGCCCGCCATCATGACCATCGTTTCCAAACGGCGCACGCAATCGCGCGGCGTGTTGGCGTGGATGGTCGTGAGCGAGCCGTCGTGGCCGGTGTTCATGGCCTGAAGCATGTCGAGCGCTTCACCGCCGCGGCACTCACCGACGATGATACGGTCCGGGCGCATGCGCAGCGAGTTGCGGACGAGGTCGCGGATCCGAATTTCGCCGCGGCCTTCCGTGTTCGGCGGTCGCGTTTCGAGGCGGACGACATGCTCTTGGCTCAAGCGCAATTCGGCCGCATCTTCGATCGTGATAATGCGTTCCTGGCCCGGCAAGAAGGTCGAGAGCACGTTCAGCAGCGTCGTCTTGCCCGAGCCTGTGCCGCCGCTTACGACGATGTTCAGGCGAGCTTCGACGCACGCGCGCAGCAGGTCCGACATCGACGACGTCAACGAGTGGAGATTGATGAGATCGCGAACGTGGAAGGCCTTCTTCCCGAAACGGCGGATCGTGAGCGTCGGTCCGTCGATCGAGAGCGGTTCGATCGTCGCATTGACGCGCGAGCCGTCCTGCAGGCGCGCGTCGACCATCGGGGAGGCCTCATCGATGTGACGGCCGATCGGTGCGATGATCCGCTCGATCACCAGGCGCAGTTGGCGCGAATCGGTGAAGCGCCGTTCGGACTTCGTGATCTTACCGTGCAATTCGACGTAGATCTTGTCGGGCGCATTGACCATGATTTCGGTCACGCCGTCATCGGCAAGGATGCTCTCGAGCGGCCCGAGTCCGAGTGCTTCGTCGATGACCTCTTGGCGAAAGTGCGCGATTTCTTCGGCCGAGCCGACGTCTTCCTCGGCGGCAATAACCAGCGCGACGATCTGGGCGATCTCCGAGCGCAGCTCTTCCATCTTGAGCGTGTCGAACGAAAGCGACTGCGTCATCGCGGCGAAGTCGATGCGGCGCGAGAGCTCTTGCTGGATCTTGAACTTGAGTTCGTTCCCGAATGCGCCTTGCAGACGCGTCAAACGCTCGGCTCGGTTCTCCGACGCGGCCGGCTGAATCGGCGCGGCCGGCGCTTGCGCGGCGGGTGTCGATTGCGTTTTGATATTCCCGGGATTTGGCGCGCGCTTCCCGAGACGCCGTTCGCCGAGCGGCGTCATAGTTGACGGCTGCAGCGTGAGCAAGCCCTCGCTACGCTTCGTGAGCAGCGTCTGCATGAGGCCCGCGATGGCGCGATCGTACTTGCGATCGTTGAGCGCCGGGAGTTCGGCGATGACGGGAAGACGGAGCGCTTTTTCGATATCGGCGCGGGCGACTTCCGCGCGCCCGCTGCGGGGCGCACCGATGACCGCGCTCAAATAGTTTTCGGGAACGCCGAAGCGCTCGAGTTCGATTTGCATTGCGCGAGCGCCGGTGACGCCGAGGACGGAAGGCTCGACGATCAGCACGAACTGCGCGGCCCGAACCGCGAACGGACGAACCGCTGCGGCGAACGGCTGCGGCGAATCGACGACCGTATATTTTATACCGGCGAACGATTCGACCATAAACCGCTCGACGTGATCCGACTTGAGCATGAAGCCCGCGTGCACGTTGGCGGCCAGCTCCAGGCCTTTGATGTTATTCGCCAGGTCGACTGCCGGTAAGTCGCTGTCTGCAACCGCGTCGTCGATCTTGCGAATCGCGTTGAAGAGTACGGCATGGCTGCGCCGGCCGGAAAGATCCGCGTCGACGAGCATCGTGCGTCCGCGCTCGGCAAAGGCCTTCGCGGTGTCGATGGCGGCCGTGGTTGCACCGACGCCGCCCTTGGCGCCGATGAAGAGGAAGATCGATTGGTCGAGGGGCTGATCCACGTCAGTGTCCTACTTGGTCGCCGTTGATGACGGGCACGCCGACGGGCTGGACCGGTCGCTGCACGGCCGGCGCCGCGGGCGCAGGCGCTTGGGGCGGCGGCGCGGGCGTCTGACTGAAATAGACGAGCTTCTCGACGAGGCCGGAGTTGGGCGGCTCGTTCGGGGGGCGCAGCGCGAGCCGCAAGGTCGCGTTGAGATCGGCCGCGGTGAGCATGTCGGCTTGGGGCGGCGAGACTTCGAGGGTCACGGTGCGCGCCTCCGTTGGAGGCGGCGTATTCTGGGGGCCCGCTGCCGGGGAAGCGACCACTGCCGGGACGCTGAAAACGGCGCCGACGGAAAGGACCTGAATGTTGCGCATGATGGTGAAGGCGCCGACCTGATCGCCCGCGCGCGGCGGGGCGGCGATAACGTCAACACGGTCGCCCGGGTGAAGCAAGTCGGAAACGTCTTTCACTGCGTCAACCGCGATTGAAATCGCGCGCATGCCCTTGCCGAGCTGAACGGCCAGGCCGAGCGAGGCGATCGGCGCGAGCGCTCCCGAGGTCACGACGCTGCCGTTGGAAATCGTGGCTTGCGAAACCATGTCGGTCACGCCGTCGAGCGAGGTCAACGCTGTGGGATCGACCTGGTCAGCCGGCCGCTGCTGCACCGCAAACATTCCGACGTTGAGGTGAGTGTGTGGCGGAATCTCGCGCGTTGCCAACACGACGTTGCGCATCGGGATCGCCGGCTT
>DATGHJ010000270.1:0-4519 GCA_035308085.1 Trinickia sp.
AATGGCAGGCGCGCCTGTACACGGCGCTCGCCGGCTTCGCGGGCGTGCTGCTGACCGGCTTCACGGGCGCGCGCGTGTTCAACGCCGCCACGGGCTTCTTCGCCGCGCTGGTGCTCGCCTGCGCGCCGTACTGGAACCTGATGGGCCACTTCAACACGCTCGACATGGCCCTGTCGTTCTGGATGGAGCTCTCGCTGTGCTCGCTCCTGCTCGCCCAGCGGCCGGGGCTGCCGAAAGGCCAGGTAAGACTCTGGATGTGGGCCTGCTGGGCGTCGATGGCGCTCGCGGTGCTGTCCAAGGGGCTCATCGGCCTGATCCTGCCGGGCGCGGTGCTCGTTCTCTACACGCTGATCGCGCGCGATTGGGCGATCTGGAGACGTCTTTATCTGGGGAGCGGGCTCATCCTCTTCTTTGCGATCGCGACCCCGTGGTTCGTGCTCGTCCAGATGCGCAACCCGGAGTTCTTCAACTTCTTCTTCATCGTGCAGCAGTTCGCGCGCTACCTGACGCCCGAGCAGAACCGCCCCGGCCCGGTCTACTACTTTGCCATCGTGATTCTGGTGGGCTTCCTGCCGTGGCTGTCGATCGGCTGGCAAAGCCTGCGCCACGCGCTGCGGCTGCCGCGGCAACCCAACGGCTTCGCCCCGGCGACGATACTGCTCATCTGGTCGGGCTTCATCTTCCTGTTCTTCAGCGTGTCGCATTCGAAGTTGATTTCGTACGTGCTGCCGATCGCGCCGGCGCTCGCGCTGATGCTCGGGATGTACCTGCCATCGCTCGAGCGCGACACGTTGCGCCGCCACTGGATCGGCTACGCGGTCTTCCTTGTGATCGCCGCGTTCGGAACGATTTTCCTCGGCACTCAGGGCGACGCGCGCACGCCGAATGCGCTCTATCGCGAGTACCAGGTGTGGGTCTGGGCGGCGATCGGCGTCGCGTTCGTGCTGACGCTCGCCGCGATCGCGCTGACGCGGCGCAAGCAATCCGGCGTGATGCCGGCGGCGATCGCGTTCGGCGCGGCCTGGCTCATGCTCGGCACGATCGCCGGCACCGGCCACGACGTGTTCGGCCGCCAGAGCTCGGGCGCGGATCTCGCACCGGCGGTCAAGGCGGCGCTCGCCAAGCTGCCGCCCGACACGCCGTTCTACTCGGTTGGCGTGCTCGATCACACGGTGCCGTTTTACGTCGGCCATACCATGATCATGGTCGACAACGCCGACGAACTTCGCTTTGGCGTCACGGAAGAACCGCAGAAATGGGTGCCGACCATTGCCGAATGGGAAGCGCGCTGGAAGGCCGACAAATATGCACTTGCGCTGATGCCGGTGGACCGCTATAAAGCGCTCGCCGCCGCTCATCTGCCGATGCAGGTGATCGCCCAGGACACGCGGCGCGTCATTGTCGGCAAGCCCGTCGACGCGACGCAACCTTGACCCCAACCCGCTTGACACCCGATTATCGATGAACCCGATCTCGCTCTTTTGCATCTTGACCGGCGTGGCCCTGAACGCCGGCGCGCAATTGCTTCTCAAAGCCGGGGTGAATGCCGTTGGACACTTCGATTTCACCCGTGCGAACATTCTGCCCATCGGGTTCAAGCTCGCCACGCAATTGCCGATCATCGGCGGTCTCGTCTGCTATGTGGTGAGCGTAGTCGTGTGGATCGTCGGCCTGTCGCGGGTGGACGTGTCGATGGCGTATCCGATGCTCTCGCTCGGCTATGTCGTCAATGCGTTCGCCGCCTGGTATTTGTTCGGCGAAGTGCTGTCGGCGCAGCGGCTCGTCGGCATCGGCATCATCCTGATCGGCGTGTTCGTGCTGGCGCGCAGTTAAGCGCGGCGGAGCGTGCCGGATGGCCCGAGCCTTGCGCCGTTCGCGGTGGATTCACGCGTAGATTGATATGAAAGCCCGAGCGCTGATTCCGTTACCAGTGCTTTAAGCAAATGCATAGACCGCTGCCGCGGCGTCACGAGCGACGCGGACAGCTTGCCAACCTTTACACGAGCCACGCATCCATGAGTCAGGAATCACTCCCCTTTTTGCCGTTCGTGAAGCCCGAGATCGACGAGGAAACGATTCAGGGCGTCGCCGACGTGCTGCGTTCCGGCTGGATCACGACCGGCCCGCAGAACCAGAAGTTCGAAGCGGCGCTGTCCGAGTACTTCGGCGGCCGTCCGGTGCGCGCGTACAACTCCGGCACGGCGACGCTCGAAATCGGTCTGCGCATCGCCGGCGTGGGCCCGGGAGACGAAGTGATCACGACGCCTGCGTCGTGGGTCGCGACGAGCAACGTGATCTATGAAGTGGGCGCGACGCCTGTGTTTGCGGACATCGATCCGGTCACGCGCAATATCGATCTCGATCTCGTCGAAAAAGCGCTCACGCCGCGCACCAAGGCCATCATCCCGGTCTATCTCGCAGGGCTGCCCGTCGACATGGACCGGCTCTACGAGATCGCCCGCGCCCACCGGCTGCGCGTGATCGAAGACGCCGCGCAAGCGATCGGCTCGACCTGGAAAGGCAAGCGCATCGGCGCCTTCGGCGACATTGTTTCGTTCAGCTTTCATCCGAACAAGAACCTGACGTCGATCGAAGGCGGCGCGCTCGTTCTGAACAACGAGGAAGAAGCGGTGCTCGCGACGAAGTACCGTCTGCAGGGCATCACGCGCACCGGCTTCGACGGCATGGACTGCGACGTGCTCGGCGGCAAGTACAACCTGACGGACGTCGCCGCGCGCGTCGGCCTCGGCCAGATCGCGCATATCGAGCGCTTCAACGCGCAGCGCCGCCAGCTCGTGCGCGCGTATTTCGAGCGCCTCGAGGGCGGCGCGGCGGTGAAGCTCGGCATCGGCCTGCCGGTCGCCGACTTCGAGCACTCCAACTGGCACATGTTCCAGATCACGCTGCCGCTCGAGCGCTTGAAGCTCGACCGCGCGGGCTTCATGGAGCAGTTGAAGCTGCGCGGCATCGGCTCGGGCGTGCACTACCCGGCGATCCACCTCTTCACGCTGTACCGCGAACGCGGCTTCAAGCCGGGCATGTTCCCCCACGCCGAGCGCTTCGGGGCGACGACGGTCACGCTGCCGCTCTTCACGCAGATGACCGAAGGCGACGTGGCGCGCGTGTGCGCCGCGGTCAATGAAATTTGCGAACAATACGGAAAATAAGCGGAAATGAGTCAAACGGATCAGCGCACCGCGCCGCCGGAAGTGTCGGTCGTCATCCCCGTGTACAACGAGGAGGCGGGGCTCGCCGCGCTCTTCTCGCGCCTTTATCCGGCGCTCGATGCAATGGGGACGACCTACGAAATCATCTTCATCAACGACGGCAGCCGCGATAAATCCGCTGCGATGCTTGCCGAGCAGTTCCGCGCGCGCCCCGATACGACGCGCGTGATCCTGCTGAACGGCAACTACGGCCAGCACATGGCGATCCTGGCGGGCTTCGAGCAGTCGCGCGGCGACATCGTCATCACGCTCGATGCCGATCTGCAGAACCCGCCCGAGGAGATCGGCAAGCTCGTCGCGAAGATGCATGAAGGCTACGACTACGTCGGCTCGATTCGCCTGCAGCGGCAGGACAGCCTGTGGCGCCGCAAGGCATCGCGCGCGATGAACCGTCTGCGCGAGCGCATCACGCGCATCAAGATGACCGACCAGGGCTGCATGCTTCGCGCGTACAGCCGTCACATCATCGATACGATCAACCGCTGCGGCGAGATCAACACGTTCATCCCGGCCCTCGCGTACACGTTCGCGCAGAACCCGATCGAAGTCGAGGTCGCCCACGAAGAGCGTTTTGCCGGCGAATCGAAGTACTCGCTCTATAGCCTGATCCGCCTGAATTTCGACCTCGTGACCGGCTTCTCGGTCGTGCCGCTGCAGTGGCTGTCGTTCATCGGTGTGATTCTGTCGATGGGCTCGGCGGGCCTTTTTGTGCTGCTGTTGATTCGCCGTTTCGTGATCGGCGCGGAAGTGCAAGGCGTGTTCACGCTCTTCGCGATCACGTTCTTCATGCTCGGCGTGATCATCTTCGCGCTCGGCCTGCTCGGCGAGTACATCGGCCGTATCTATCAGCAAGTGCGCGCCCGGCCCCGCTATCTCGTGCAGACGATCCTCGAGGAGCGCAACGGCGAGCACATCGTGAGCGCTCCGGTCCAGCAGCCGGTGCAAGCCGTGCAGCCCGCCAACATCGCCGATCAGGGCATCAACCGATGAAACCACGCGCCGTCGTCTTCGCTTATCACAACGTCGGCGTGCGCTGCCTGCAGGTGCTGCTTGCGCGCGGCGTCGATGTCGCACTCGTCGTCACGCACGAGGACAGCGCCACCGAAAACATCTGGTTCGGCAGCGTGGCCGCGGTAGCCGCCGAGCACGGCATCCCGGCGATCACGCCAGCCGACCCGAAGAGTTCCGAGCTGCGCGATGCCGTGAGCCGCGCGAAGCCCGACTTCATCTTCTCGTTCTACTACCGGCACATGCTGCCGGTCGACCTGCTCGCGATCGCCGCACGCGGCGCG
>DATGHJ010000271.1:0-3469 GCA_035308085.1 Trinickia sp.
GTAGCGCTTTTGACATGTAGCGTGACCCGAGGCGCGGCGAACTGCCCGAAGTCATGTTGCTGACCGTCCCACAGCACAAGGCGTGCTGGCAGGTTAGCCTTGGTTTTTACCTCTTCCACCCACTGCGCCAGCTTTTTCTCCCAGAACATGTTCTTTCTCCGTGTCCGATGAAATGAAAGGCAAAGCAACCATTCGACCGTTACGCAAGCTCGCTTGGAGACTGGCGGAGCGGCAAAAAACAGGCAGGGCGTCGCGGAGCAAAAGGCCGTCCGCTTGGGCCGCGCTCTAATCGGCTGAAGCCGCCGCGCGCAGTGTTCGCGCAGCGCCGCGCCGACGAATCAAAGCGTCAAGGCGAGAGGCGCGAAATGCGCCAGCCGCCGCCGGTCTCGCGCGCGTACAGCACGCGGTCGTGCAGGCGCGAGGGGCGACCTTGCCAGAATTCGATCGTGTCGGGAACGAGCCGGTAGCCGCCCCAATGCGGGGGGCGCGGCGGGTTCTCGCCGTAACGCTCGCTCATTTCGCGCTCGCGCGCTTCGAGCACCGTGCGGTTCGCGATCACCTGGCTTTGATCCGACGCCCAGGCGCCGATGCGCGAGCCGAGCGGCCGCGACGCGAAATATGCATCGCTTTCTGCGGCGCTCGTCTTGACGACGGCGCCCTCGATACGGACCTGCCGCTCGAGTTCGATCCAATAGAAGAGAAGGCTGGCGTATGGGTTATGCGCGAGATCGCGGCCCTTGCGGCTTTCGTAGTTCGTGAAGAACACGAAGCCACGTTCGTCGACACCCTTGATTAGCACGATGCGTGCCGATGGCCGGCCGCGTTCGTCGACGGTGGCGAGCGTCATGGTGTTCGGTTCGGGCAGCTTGGCGTCGACCGCCTGCTTGAACCAGATGTCGAATTGACGGATTGGATCGCGATCCACGTCTGATTCGTCGAGTGACCCGAGCGCGTAGTTATTGCGGAGTTCGGCAAGTGTGCTCATATTCTTATGCGAACGCTTCAATTTATTCAGTATAGCGAAGGCGTAAAAAACTTGCGTGGGCGCGGCGTGATTTGCGAGCGTGTTGGGCGGCGCTTTGATCCGATTTTCGGTCGCGCGCACTTTAGCTGCTGTCGCCATGGCGTGCCAGCCGTGGAACGGTCAGTCCTTGGCAGGCATTGCCTAGCCGAGCGGGCTAGCCCGGCGTTTGCGCCGTCGAGCGTTTGGCGCCGATCAGGCAAAATATCGGTTTCGAAATCCGCCTGTTGGTCCACATCGCCATGTCCAGCCCCAGCCCCAACGCCTTCGCGACGAGTTCCGATCTTACTACTAGCCGCACGGACGAGTTAGACGCGGATCGTGCGCGCCGCTTTGGCGGGGTGTCGCGCCTCTACGGCGCGCCGGCGCTCGCGGCGTTCGAGCGCTCGCACGTGGCGGTGATCGGGATCGGCGGGGTCGGCTCGTGGGCCGTCGAGGCGCTCGCGCGCAACGCGGTCGGCCGGCTTACGCTGATCGATCTGGACAACGTCGCGGAAAGCAACACGAACCGGCAGATCCATGCGCTCGACGGCAACTTCGGCAAGCCGAAGGTCGAGGCGATGGCCGAGCGCATTGCGTTGATCAATCCGGCGTGCAACGTGCAGCTCGTGGAGGACTTCGTCGAGCCGGACAACTTCGCCGCCGTGCTCGGCGGCGGCTTCGACTATGTGATCGACGCAATCGACAGCGTGCGCACGAAGACGGCGCTGATCGCATGGTGCGTCGAGCGCGGGCAACCGCTCGTGACGGTGGGCGGCGCGGGCGGGCAGCTCGACCCGACGCGCATCCGCATCGACGACCTCGCGCTGACGATTCAGGACCCGCTGCTTTCGAAAGTGCGCGCGCAACTGCGCAAGCAGCACGGCTTTCCGCGCGGACCGAAAGCGAAATTCAGGGTAAGCGCCGTGTATTCCGACGAGCCGCTGATCTATCCGGAGGCGGCCGTGTGCGATATCGACGAAGAAGCGCAGCACGTGAGCACGTCGCCGGGCCACACGGGGCCGGTCGGGCTGAACTGCGCGGGTTTTGGCTCGAGCGTATGCGTGACGGCGAGCTTCGGGTTCGCGGCCGCCGCTCACGCCCTGCGCGCGTTGGCAAAAGCGGCCGCTTGAGACGCGCTTGATCCGAGCTTGATCCGCGCTTGATCCGAAACCTCAGTTCAGTGCGGCACTGAGCTTGCGCCGCCACTCGGACACCAGCTCCGGCTGGTGTGCCGCCAGATCGAAAACGGAGAGCATGGTCTTGCGCCCGATGTCGTCGCGGAATGACCGGTCGCGCTGAACGATTTCGAGCAAGTGCCCGAGGGCACCCGCGTAGTCGCGCCGTGCGATCAAGGTGTTGGCCAGATCGAAGCGCGCTCCCAGATCGCCCGGATTCGCGGCGACCTGGGCTTCGAGCGCATCGGTGGGCGGCAGGTCGGTTGCGACGTCGAGCGCGTCGAGCCGCGTTTTGAGCGCGTTATAGCGCGCGTCGATCCCTTGCGTGGTCTTCGGCGACAACAGTTCGCTTTGCGCGCGCGCATCGTCGACACGGTCTTGCGCGATCAGCAGCTCGATCAGGTCGAGGCGCGCTTCGTCATAGCCCGGATCGAGCGCGAGCGCGGCCTTCAGGTGGTCGAGCGCTTCGCCCGGTTGGCCTTCCTCGAGCGCGAACTGCGCAGCGCGGCGTTCGGCCTGGGCCGGGTCCGGCACGAGACGATCGATGAATTCGCGCAATTGCCCTTCAGGCAGCACGCCTATGAATTGATCGACGGCCTGCCCTTCGGCGAACGCGATCACATGCGGGATGCTGCGCACTTGGAAGTGCGCGGCGAGCTCCTGGTTCTCGTCGACGTTCACCTTCACGAGCTTCCACTTGCCTTCGTGCTCCTGCTCGAGCTTTTCGAGCAGCGGGCCGAGCGACTTGCACGGGCCGCACCACGGCGCCCAGAAATCGACCAGGACCGGCTGCATCAGCGACGCCTCGATGACGTCTTTTTCGAAAGTGGCTAGGGTGGTGTCCATCGCATCCTCGTCAAATGGTGTCCGGTGCGCGCTCCGGGAGCGGCCTCAGTGACTGGTATCTTGTGCCGGGATTCCGGCGGGAAGCCGGAGTTAGGCCCGGGCGGAAATAAACCCTGGGGCGGCTCGGCGCCTGATTGCGAGATGGGGGCGGAGCAATGGCTTTCAATGCCGCCTTTCAACGGCCCGCTCCGTTCACCGCGCGGCGCGCTCCGGCAGCGGAATCCATTCCGTCTCGCCTGGAACCTTGCCCATCTCCTGTCGCGTCCACGCTTGCTTCGCGTGCGCGATCTTCTCGCGCGAACTCGCGACGAAATTCCATTCGATGAAACGCTCGCCCGCGAGCTTCTCCCCGCCGAGCAGCATCACGGTCGCGCCTGCCCGGCTCGCGAGCGTGGCCGTTTCGCCCGGTGTGAGCATCGCCATTTGCTCGATAGCGAGCGGCTCG
>DATGHJ010000272.1:0-3673 GCA_035308085.1 Trinickia sp.
TGTTTTCGAAGAAGGTGATCTGATGAGCGTAGCGTTGACTGCGGCCGAGCGCGCGAGCCGCGTGAAGCTGATGATTTTCGACGTCGACGGCGTATTGACCGACGGCGGCCTGCTGTTTACCGCCGCCGGCGATGCGATGAAGTCGTTCAACTCGCTCGACGGCCACGGCCTGAAGCTGCTGCGCGAAGCCGGCATCTCCACCGCGATCATCACGGGCCGCAAGTCGGGCATCGTGCAGGTGCGCGCGCAGGAAATCCGCGTCAACCATCTGTATCAAGGCGTGGAAGACAAGCGCCAGGCCTTCGCGGATCTCTTGACGGCGGCCGGCGTCGCGCCTGAAGAATGCGGCTATATGGGCGACGACTGGCCCGATCTCGCCGTCATGCTCCAGTGCGGCTTCGCGGCCGCGCCGTCCAACGCGCATCCCGAGGTGATCTCGCGCGCGCACTGGGTCTCCCAGGCACGCGGCGGCCACGGCGCCGCGCGCGAGCTCTGCGAGACGATCCTGCGTGCCCAAAACCGCTACGACGCGCTGCTCGCCGCCGCCTGCGGAGCCTGAAACGGATGAACCAGTCCCGAATCACGTCTCTGGTTGCCCTCTTCGTGATGGCGTTGCTGGCGGGTGTCACATACTGGCTGCTGGAAGCCACGCAAACGCCGGCGACCCAGCCCGAAAAGCCCAAAAGCCATTCCCCCGACTATTTCGCCGACAATTTCTCGGTCTCCGAGCTCGACCAGACCGGCAGCACGCAGTACCGGCTGACGGCGACGAAAATGGTCCACTATGAAGACGACGAAAACAGCGATCTGACGATGCCGGCCATCCGCGCATTCCAGCCCGGCAAGCCGATCGTGACGGCCACGGGCCTGCGCGGCACAGTCAACGGCGACGCTTCGATCGTCGATCTGTACGACAATGCCCGCATCCTGCGCGCGCCGGGCAACGGCGACCCGGAAATGCAGGCCGATTCGTCGCATTTCCGCGTGCTCGTCAACGACGACGTGATCGAGACCGAAAAGCCGGTTAAACTTCGGCGCGGCCTTTCCGTGGCGACGGCAAACGGCATGCACTACAACAACGTCACCCGGGTGATGCAGCTTTTCGGCAACGTCAGAGGCGCGATTGCCGCGTCGGACGTCTCCGGCGGCGGCTCGTCCAAGTAACCCGGGCCATCTAATCCTAGCGTGACTGCATGAACGAATCGTTCTCTCGTTTTGACCTCGGCCGCGCGCGCGCGTCGTTCGCGCGCCGCGCGGTACGCGCTGCACTGACGGCGGCGCTCGTCTCGCTGCCCTTCTTCGGCGTGACCCCGCTCGCGCACGCCGAGCGCGCCGATCGCGACAAACCGCTCAATATCGAAGCGGATAACATGACTTACGACGATCTGAAGCAGATCAACATCTTCACGGGGCACGTCGTTGCCACCAAGGGCACGATCGTGATTCGCGCCGATCGCGTCGAGGTGACCCAGGACCCGCAGGGGTACCAGTACGCCGTCGGCACGTCGTCCGGCAAAAACCTCTCGTACTTCCGCCAGAAGCGCGACGGCGTCGACGAATACATCGAAGGCACCGCCGTGCAAATCAACTACGACGGCAAACAGGACCTGACCACGCTCACCACCAACGCGACGGTGCGCCGCCTGCAGGGCCTCTCGACCCTGATCGACGAAGTCCACGGCAGCGTCATCACGTATGACGGCCAAAACGACTTCTATACTGCGAAGGCTGGCAAGGACGTCGCAGGCCCCGGCAACCCGAGCGGCCGCGTGCGTGCGATGCTGTCGCCCAAGTCGGGCGGCGCCGCACCGCTCAACGGGGCGTCGGCCACGCTCGCGCCGTCGACCCAGATCCAAGGAACTCCGCCGCAGTGAACACCCTGTCAACTCCCGCCGCTGCCGCGACGCACACGCTGCCCAACCGCAACGCGCCGGGCACGACGAGCTCGCTCGTGGTGCGCAACCTGAAAAAACGGTACGGGTCGCGCACGGTCGTCAAAGACGTGTCGCTCGATGTGAAAAGCGGCGAAGTCGTCGGCCTGCTCGGGCCGAACGGCGCCGGCAAGACGACGTCGTTCTATATGATCGTCGGCCTCGTGCCGCTCGACGCCGGCGAAATCGTCCTCGACGGCAACTCGATCAGCCTGCTGCCGATCCACAAGCGAGCGTCGCTCGGGCTGTCGTATCTGCCGCAAGAAGCGTCCGTCTTCCGCAAGCTCACGGTCGAGGAGAATATCCGCGCCGTGCTCGAGCTGCAGCTCGACGAGCACGGCAAACGGCTGTCGAAAGCGCTGATCACCGATCGCACCGAAGCGCTGCTCGACGAACTGCAGATTTCGCACTTGCGCGAAAATCCGGCGCTGTCGCTTTCGGGCGGCGAGCGCCGCCGTGTCGAAATCGCGCGCGCGCTCGCGACGAACCCGAGCTTCATTCTGCTCGACGAACCGTTCGCGGGCGTCGACCCGATCGCCGTTCTGGAAATTCAGAAGATCGTTAAATTCCTGAAGCAGCGCAATATCGGCGTGCTCATCACGGACCACAACGTCCGCGAAACGCTCGGCATTTGCGACCATGCTTACATCATCAGCGACGGCAGCGTGCTGGCCGCCGGCGCACCGAGCGACATCATCGAAAACGAAAGCGTGCGCCGCGTCTACCTCGGCGAACACTTCCGGATGTAACCGGCGGCGCGCACCGCGCCGCCGAGACGGCCGCCACGCCGTCCGCCTCCTCGCCGGGCTTGCGCCCGCGACCAGCAATTTTTACGGGGCTCACGCCCCGCCTTCCCGAACGCAAACCGTCAATACGCTATTTCCAGGCGTCGCGAGGTTTCGCTCGCGTGGCAAACTCTCTACAATGAAATTCAACTTGCCATGAAAGCCAGCCTCCAACTCCGCCTATCGCAGCATCTCGCGCTGACACCGCAACTGCAGCAGTCGATCCGGCTGCTGCAGTTGTCTACGCTCGAACTGCAACAAGAAGTCGCGATGGCGGTCGCGCAAAATCCGCTGCTCGAAAGCGAAGACGAATGGATCGCGAGTCCGCTGCGCGTCGCGGCGGACGGGTCGGTCATTGCGCAGACGCCGAACACGAGCAGTCCCGAGCCGATGTCTGGCGCGTCGAACTCGTCGAGCCCCGTCGAGAACGCCGACGGCGGCGAACCGCAAAGCGTCGACGAATACAACGGCCTGGCCTCCGACAGCGGCTCCGACGCGAGCCAATGGAATCTCGACGACTACGGCCGCTCCGGCACCGCGTCGGATGACGACGACCTGCCGCCGCTGCAAATCCACGAATCGACGACCACGCTGCGCGACCACCTGATGGCGCAACTGCGCGTCACGCAAGCGAGCCAACGTGACCGCGCGCTGGTCACGTTCCTGATCGAATCGCTCGACGACGACGGTTACTTGACCGCCTCGCTCGATGAAGTGCTCGCCGATTTGCCGGAAGAGCTCGAAGTCGATCTCGACGAATTGAATGCCGCCTTGGCGCTGCTGCACAGCTTCGATCCGGCCGGAGTGGGCGGACGCACGGCGTCCGAATGCCTGAAGCTGCAACTGCTGCGCCTCGGCCCATCGCCTACGCGCACGCTGGCACTCGAAATCGTCGCCCATCATCTGGAACTGCTCGCGGCACGCGATTTCACGCGCCTGCGCAAACAACTGAAGGCC
>DATGHJ010000273.1:0-7178 GCA_035308085.1 Trinickia sp.
CGCACAGCAACTCGAGCTCATCAAGGCCGGCATCAATGGCAACGTACGGATGGTCGACATCGCGGCCGTCCCGGACGACTTCGTCAGCCCCAAGCGCGCGATGCTCATCGGGGCTGCCACGATGGCCGGCTTCGTCGCCGGCATCGCGCTCGCGTTTGCGCGCGACTTTCTGTTCGGTGGCCTCACGTCCGCGGCGCAAATCGAACGGCATTCGGGACTGCGCGTGCTCGCGGTCATGCCGGCGGCGACGCGCCGGCGCCGCTTCGCGCGCGCGCCCGCTCCTCTGCTTGCCGGTGTCCGCCCGTCCAACCCAGCACTGGAACGTCTCCGCGAGTTCGGCGAGCCGCTTTTGTCGATGCTGTCGGGGACTCACAGCAATGTCGTTCTGATCGCCTCACCGGCACCGGGCACCGGCGCGTCTTTCGCGTCGGCGAACCTTGCCGCCGCCCTCGCGTTGGAAGGCAGACGCGTGCTGCTCATCGACGGCGACCGCCATCGCGGCGAACTGCGTCAGTACTTCGCGGGCGACCGCCGGCGAGCGTCTTGTGAGCCGCCACTACCCGCCCCGGACCCAGGCGGTGCCGTCGAGCACACCGGTATCGAGGCGCTCGACACGCTCGATTTCCTGCCGGCCTGCACCGCGCCGCGAGAGTCGCCGGGCGACACGACCTCCGAACGGATGCGCCACGCACTCGCTTACGCGGCGGTGAACTACGACGTCGTCGTCATCGACGCGCCCCCGCTGCTCGCGACACGCGACGGTGCCGAACTGGCGCGCCTTGCCGGCGTGGTTCTGCTGGTCGCGCGCTGCGACGTGACAACCGCCGGAGAACTCGCCGAGGCGGCCGGGCGGCTCGGCCGCCTCGGTCTCGCGGCCAACGGCGTTCTCCTTAACGGCGTGCGCCTGCGATCGCGGCATCTGGCGTTCCGCCCGAAGTTCGGCCCGTACCACCCCGTCTCGTACCGCTACGAGACAACCCCGAACGAGACATCGCCGAACCAGACCGTCTTCAACCTGACCGGTCTGGTCTGCGCAGTACGCAGGATCTACGGCAGCTTGCGCAAGGAGTCTCGATGAGCGACGCCAGCACGCTCTCCCCCGAACCCGCGCTGGCGCACAGGCCGGACCGGGCCCTTCGCGTGCAAGCAGGCGCTCGTTTGCGCATTGCGCTGCTGGCGGAAGCCGCTGGCGGCGGTGTGGCCGTGCATCTGGCCGACCTGATCCGCGGCTTCGCCGCTCGCGGCGTCGACGTGCACCTGATCGTTCCGAATGGCCGGCGCTTCGATACCGCGATCCTTGACGCGCGCGTGATAGCACTGTGCGCGTCGTTTCACGCGCTCGAGATGCACCGTGGCGTCGGCTGGCGCGACGCGTTCTCGTTCGCGCAGGTACTGCGCTCTCTGCGGCGAATCCGTCCGGACATCATTCACAGCCACAGTTCGAAAGCGGGCGCGCTCGGCAGGCTCTGTCGCGGACCGTGGCAGCACGTCTACACGCCACATGCCGTCTATACGCTGAACCCATACCTGCCGGCGCTGCAGCGCGGCCTGTACGGCACGATCGAGGCGCTGCTGGGACGCTTTTGCTCGAATCGGATCATCGCGGTGTCCGAACATGAAGCTCTGCACTTGCGCCGCGTTCTGCGCGTTCCGCACCGCAAGATCGCAACCATCCCGAACGGCGTGCGAGCGTCGCCGCTGCTGTCGCGGGACGTGACGCGCCGCGCGCTCGGCGTGCGGAACGATGCGATCGTGGTCGGCTTCGTCGGACGGCTCGATTTCCAAAAAGGCGTGGACCGTCTCACAAGGGCCGCGCGTCAACTCGAACACCGGTTCGCGGACCGTCTGCAGATCGTGGTGATCGGTCCCGGCGATTTCGCCGCGGCCGCCGGCATCGCGAACGGCGACGTGCCGCGCAACATGCGGGTGACCGGACCGCTCGTCGACGCCCGGCGCTATTTCTCGGCGTTCGACATACTCGCACTGCCAAGCCGCTACGAGGGGTTCCCCTACGTCTGCCTTGAAGCGATCGCGGCGGGCGTGCCGATCGCCGCCACGCGCGTCGCCGGCGCCGCGGAGCTGATCGAAGCGCAAGGCGTCGGTCTCGTCGTGCCCAACGACGACGACACCCGCGAATTCGAAGAGGCCCTCGCCACACTTGCGTCGGACGCTGCGCTGCGCCGGCAGATGCGGGCGAACTGCCAGCCCGCCTACGAGCGCTTTCGCGTCGAAGCAATGGTCGACAAAACCATCGAGGTCTATCGCCAACTCCTGGAGCGCAACCCATGAACCGCCCCCTTCACGCCGTTTTGCTGCACGCCTACAGCGCCCGCAATTCAGGAGACGGGCTACTTGTCGACCTCTCGGTTGCCCTGCTGCAAGAAGCATTCGGCGCCAACACGTGCGTATCGATCATCGCCGCCGATCCGGCCTCGTTTGCCGGCTACCCGAATGTCCTTCCGGCACCCGTGCTCGCACAGCGTGGCTGGCGGCGCGTCGCCGCAGCGGCGTCGGCGCTGCTGCCGCACGCTATCGCCCGCGATCACACGCTCCTCAGGCTGCTCGACGGCGCCGACATGATTGCCGGGGTCGGCGGCGGGTACTTGCGCGCGCGCACCTGCATCGAGGCGCTGAAGCTGGAAGCAGGACATCTCGTGCAACTGCGCGCCGCCGTAGCAAGCGGCAAACCTGCCGTCTATCTGCCACAGAGCATCGGTCCGGCGCTGCCGCAAGCGCCCCTCGCCGCAAGCCTGAAGTCGTTGCTCGGTGCATGCTCCAAAGTCTTCGTACGCGACGACCGGTCCGCCGAATTCTTGAGCGATAACGCGAACACGCGGCGCGCACCGGATCTCGCGGTGATCGAGTTCGCCCGCCGCAGCGAGAGCATCCTGGGCGAGGCGGCCCGGACAACCCGCTCCCACGTGAAGCACGTGGCATTGGTGCTGCGCGCGCCGCCCAGTTGGAGCCGCGAGCAAAGTGAACGCTACTTGCATTCGACAAGCGCGTTGATGCAAACGCTGAGCGCCGAGTGCCGGTTAAGCGTTGCGGTGCAAAGCATCGGCCGCGGCAACGACGACAGCGCTTACTACCGGCGTATCGGTCTCGACGCACCATTACCCACGCTCAAGACGCTGCTCCGGATGGACCGGCCGGACGCCGTCGTTTCGGTCCGGCTGCACGGCGCGCTCGAAGCCGTGCTGCACGGCGTGCCCGCCTTCCATCTGAGCTACGAGCGCAAAGGGTTCGGCGCCTATGGGGACTTGGGCGTTCAGGACTGGGTCGTCAACGCCGCCGATTTCAACGCGGACCGTGTAGCCAACACGCTGTTCGCGCCCGAAGCAGCATCCAGCTTCTGGCACGCGGCGAGCCTCGGGCTTGCGCGCATCGGCGACGGGCACGCCGCCATCGTCGCGGCGCTGCGCGCCACGCCGAGTACGCGCCAGACATAGGGAGGGCAGCGTGTCCGCGCTGAACCCGCTCATCCTTCGCTCGTTGTCGCTCGGGCTGAAGTTCGCGCTGACGATTGTCATCGCGCGCACGCTCGGGTTCGACGCGGTCGGCGTGTACGGTCTCGCCGTCGCCGTTTCCGTCGTGGCCACGAAATTGCTGGGGCTCGGCTTCAGCGCCGAAGTCAACCGGCTCTTGAGCGGCCCCCGCCCAAAACTCGCAATTCGTGTCGCCGGCACGCTATGCGCGCTCTACGCCGCACTGTATCTCGCACTATGCGCTGGCGTGTCGCTCGCTGCGCTGCTCGGCATCCTGCCGGACAACGCCGGCGTGCCTGCCGCGATCTTGTGGGGCGTCACGCTCGTCGCCATTTCCGAGCACGCGGCATTCGAAGCCAATGGCTACGTGTTCTCGCTGCATCGCGCGGCGGCCGGCTCCTTGCTGCTGTTCGTGCGCACCGGCGCCTGGGCCGCAGTCGCGATCGCCGGACTCCTTCTCGGCGCGATCCAGTCGATTGAAACTGTCTTTTGGCCATGGTTTGCCGCCAATCTGGGCGTGGTGCTCGCGGCATGGTGCTGCATCGCCCGCGCCAGCCGAACGCATCGCGCGGCACACACACAGGCGAGCGTGTGCAATGAGCGAGCCGGGGCGCATGCCGGCATGCTGGCGGTGTGGCGAAACGGTCTGCCTTTCTATGCCGCCACGACGCTGCTCTCCGGTCTGCAATATCTCGAACGCTTCGTCGCCGCAAACGCCCTCGACAGCGCGACGCTCGGCCGCTACGTGTTCGCGTGGTCCGTCGCAAACGCTGTGCAGACCATCGCATACGCGACCGTCGCCGTGGTTGCCGGCCCGCGGCTCGTGCGGGCATACGATGCGCCGCCCGGCGCGTTTGGCGCGCTGCTGCGCCGCGCGCTCTTGGCCACTGCAGGCCTCACCCTCACCACGTCGATCTCGATCCTGGCCGCGAACCCGCTGCTCTTCGAGCTCGCGCACGAACGCGCCGGGCCGGCGGAAATAGCCGGCCTCGCCATCCTGCTCGTGTCGTTCGTCCTGCGCTCGCTCGCCGACGTCCTGTGGACGGCGGCCGTCGCGCTGCGCGTAGGCGCGAGAGTCGCGACAGCAATCGCGTGCATCGCGGCGCTCTGCCCGCCAACCGCCTTGGGTCTGATTGCTTGGCTGGGCGCGACCGGTGCCGCGCTGGCGCACCTCGCCGCGAGCGCTGCCGTCACCAGCGCACTGGCTTACCTCGTGGCACGTGCCCTGAAAGACCTCGTTGCGGCTACGCAGGAGGCCGCCCATGCTGGTTAGCCTGTTCTCAAAAGGCCCTCAGATCAGCAACAGCACGAGCCGCATGCTGGCCGCCGTCGCCGTGGCGACCTACATCGCGTTGTTCACCGCCGGGAGCGCCGTGCTGCCGGAATTCATCTTTCGCGACGCCGACAAGATTCAGGCGCAAATCGGCGGATCGGACGCCTACGAAGGCTCGACGTTCGACACGGTGGGCAAGTTCTACGCGCTCCTCGGCGACGCGGGAACCAAGGTGTTCGTTGGCGCAATCGGTGCGGTCTTCGTCTGGACGATGCTGCGCCTCACGCGCCGCGTGGGGGCGCTCGCCGTCTGCACCGTGCTGCTCGCGGTCTGCGTGTTCTTCAACCTGTTCGTCGCAAGCAAGGACACGCTCGTCGTGCTGATGGCAATCGTGATCGCGCTCGTCGCCAACCGCTGCAGGGCGCGTTATGCCGTCTTCGTCGCGATCGCGCTGTACGCGGGCTATGCCGCGCTCGTGCGCAGCTATTACGTGCTGATTCTGGCCTGCGCGATCACGACGTGGCTGTTTCGGCTGGGCGGGGCGCGTACGAAGCTCATGCTCGTGATCGCGCTTCCGGTCGCCGTTTTCCTGCTGCCCGACTCCGTGTATTTCGCACTTCAGCACCCGCGCGACGCGGCAGTCGACTACCTCGTCTACGGCTCGCCGTTCGGCGCGCGCACCGCGTTCTACAACCCGTTGCCACCCGATTCGTACGTCAACTTTTGCGCGAACTACGCGTATTCGATCGCGAAACTGAACCTGCCGATCCTGCTCGATCCGGGCGTAAAGGAGTTCGGCCTTCAAGTGTTCATCTGGACGGCGCTAGCTCCAGCACTGCGGCGCGCACGGAACGGCGTCGAGCGCCGCGAACTGCAAGCCTACGAAATGCTGGCCTGCCTCGTGCTCGGCCATGCCGCGGTCTCGATGCTGTTCGAGCCCGACCTCGGCAGCTATCCGCGCCACCTGTCGAGCGTCGCACTCTTTCCCGCGACGCTGCTCGCCGCACAAACGCGCGTGAGCAGACGGAACTCACAGCATCGAGTCGTTTGACACAGGGGGCATGCAACCGCTCAAAGCGCCAGCACGCTCACCGCGACTTCCACCTGATGCTGCCCGCCGCCCAGAATCATCCCGCGCAATAGCGACACGTCGCTGTAATCCCGCCCCGTCGCGAGCGTCACGTGATCGAGATCGGCGAGCACGTCGTTGGTCGGATCGAGGTCGACCCAGCCGCTCTCCGGGCAAAACACCGATACCCACGCATGCGAAGCATCCGCGCCGATCAGCTTCGGCTGCCCTGGCGCGGGATCGTTGCGCAGATAGCCGCTCACGTAGCGCGCCGGCAGGCCGAGCGAACGGAGGCATCCGATCATCACTTGCGCGAAATCCTGGCACACGCCGCGGCGCAGCTCGAACGCGCGCGAGGCCGGCGTATCGAATACCGTCGCCGAAGGCTGGTATTCAAAATCCGCGTGGATGCGGTGCATCAGGTCGATCGCGCCGGCCACCACCGGTGTGCCCGGCGTGAAGCTCGGCAGCGCGTATGCGCGCCATTCGGCGCGCGGCAGGATGTTCGGCGACGCGAAGCAAAACTCCGACTCCGGATGAAACGCCGCGCCCGCGCGATAGCGCAGCCTTTCGGCCACCTGCTCCCACGCGGTGGTCTTCTTCGCGTCGAGCGATGCCCAGCGCGGCACCAGATGCACCATCGTTTCGCTCGTCATATGCAGGCTGTCGTGCGGCGCGTCGAGCGAAAAGTACAGGACATCGTTGCCGAATGCGTCGACGCGGCTCGTCTGGTACGACGGCTTCGGCTCGATCTTCTCGTCGTGCGACATCACGTGCTGCCACGCGCAGGACAACGGACGGATCGTCGCGAGATGCTGCGCAGTCTCGACGATGGTGGAGTAGCGGTAAGTCGTGCGGTGCGAGACCGACAGCACAGTACGGGCGGCCGTCATGACGACACCTGCGCAACAAACGTGTTCGCGTGGCTAAAGTAGCGCGCGCTGATCTCGTTGGACGCCGCCGCGACATACATGCCGAGCTGATCGCAAACGTCGCAAAGCTCGGGGTATGCGCCGTTCGCATCGGTCGCGCACAGGCGTTCGAGCGTCGGCAGCGTGTCGACGCCCGGCATCAGTTCGGCGAACGGCAGCCGCCATGTGCTGCCCGCCGCTTCCGCGATCTCGTCGAGCTTCTTGCAAAGCCGCGAGTAGACACCATAAAGCCCGCGCGGATTGGATGTGTCCACAACCAATAGATCGAGCAGCGCGGGCACTTCGAAGCGTCCGGGATAGAGCGATCGATAGGTGAGCGTGCTGTCGAACATCTGGAGCAGCAGCTCGAAACTCTCCGGGCGCGCGAGCCGTCCGTGCGTGGCGACGACGCGCAGCAGCGTCGACATCGCCCACACGCG
>DATGHJ010000274.1:0-11672 GCA_035308085.1 Trinickia sp.
TACGTCATTTTGCGTTGCGTTTGGGAGGCTCGTTACCTTGCTCCGATTCGAGCCACATCACGTTGACGACACCGAACGCCAGCGCCACGCCGATGCCCAGAATCCAGCTGAAGTACCACGTGATCCACTCCTCATTGATCTGATGTCCGGCGCGCGCAGCGCGCGGTTGCGCTGCCGCCTCAATACATCGAATGCTTGTTCTGCTCGAGTGCCTGATGCGTGACCTTGCCGCGCATCACGCGATACACCCAGCCGGTGTAGAGCAGCACGATCGGCAGGAACACGATCACGGCGCCGAGCATGATCTCGAGCGTCAGACGGCTCGACGTCGAGTCCCACACCGTGAGGCTGCTCTTCGGATCGAGCGACGACGGCATGATGAACGGAAACATCGAGAAGCCCGCCGTCAGGATCACGCCCGCGATCATGACACCGGTCGAGATGAACGCCGTCTTCTCGAGGCGCGAGCCGGCGAGCACGAGCGCGAAGAGGCCGCCCACGATGCCGGCGACCGGCGCGATGATCATCCACGGATAGTGCCAGTAGTTCGCGAGCCACATGCCTGCGCCCGCTTCGGCGTTTTTGAGGAGCGGGTTCGCGACGGCGTCGAGCGGCGCGGGATTCGTGATCTCATAACCGCCGATGACGGTCGCCACCAGCACGCCGGCGATCACGAAGAACACAACCGCCGCGAGCGACGCCATGCGCAGCGCGATGGAGGCGCGCCGCGCGATCACGCCATCGCTCTTCATCTTCACGAACGCCGCGCCGTGCGCGGCCAGCATCGCCACGCTCACGAGCCCGCACAGCACCGCGAACGGATTGAGCAACGCGAAGAAGCCACCGTGATACGTGACGCGCAAGTCGTTGTCGAACGAGAACGGCACGCCTTCGAGCAGATTGCCGAACGCGACGCCGAACACGAGCGCGGGCACCAAGCCGCCGACGAAGAGCGCCCAGTCCCACGCGCTGCGCCAGCGCGGATCAGCGCGCTTGCTGCGATAGTCGAAGCCGACCGGCCGCAGGAACAGCGAGAACAGCACGAGCAGCATCGCGAAGTAAAAGCCCGAGAACGACGCCGCGTAGACGAGCGGCCAGGCGGCGAACATCGCGCCGCCGGCCGTGATCAGCCATACCTGATTGCCTTCCCAGGTGGCCCCGACCGTATTCACGACGATGCGCCGTTCCTCGTCGGTCTTGCCGATGAAGGGCAGCAGTATCGTGGCGCCCATGTCGAAGCCGCCGGTGAGCGCGAAGCCGATCAGCAGCACGCCGATCAGCACCCACCAAATCAGCTTGAGGGTTGCGTAATCCATGATGATTCGTTTCCTTGGTTATAGACGCGTTTCTCGTTATGCCGCGGTGCGGCCCGAGAGAGCAGCGCGCTCGCTGAGTTCGTGGTGGTAGCGCCCCGTATGCAGAGACGACGGGCCGAGGCGCGCGTACTTGAACATCAGCGTGATCTCCACGATGAAGAGCGCCGTGTAGAACACCACGAAGCCGGCGATGCTCAGGTACAAGTCACTGGGGGCAAGGCTCGACGCGGACAGGCGGGTCGGCAGAATGCCGGCGATCGTCCACGGCTGACGGCCGAGCTCGGCCACCACCCAGCCGAATTCCGCGGCAAGCCAAGGCAGCGGAATCGCCCACACGGCCCAGCGCAGGAACCAGCGCTTGTTTTCCTGCAAGAGCGTGCGCCGCGCGCAGAACCAGAACGCGGCGACGAACGTTGCGAGGAACAGGATGCCCAGGGCGACCATGATGCGGAACGAGAAGAACACGGGCGCCACAGGCGGAATCGTCGCCTTCGCCGCCTCCTGGATCTGAACCGGCGTCGCGTCCGTCACGTTCGCCGTGAACTGCTTGAGCATCAGGCCGAAGCCGAGGTCGTCCTTGTACTTGTCGAAGGTTGCGCGCGTGGCGTCGGACGTATCGCCTTCCTTGATCTTCTGTAGTGCGCCGTAAGCGATCATCCCGTTTTTGATGCGGCCTTCGTGTTCCGCGATCAGGTCCTTGAGGCCGGTCACCTGTTCGTCGATCGAACGGGTCGCGATGATCCCGAGCGCGTACGGAATCCGGATCGCGTAATCGGTGCGTTGCGCCTCCTGATTGGGGATGCCGATCACCGTGAACGGCGCTGGCGCAGGCGCGGTTTCCCATTCGGATTCGATCGCGGCGAGCTTGACCTTCTGCACTTCACCCGTGTTGTAGCCCGATTCGTCGCCGAGCACGATCACGCACAGCGTCGAGGCCAAGCCGAAGCCCGCGGCGATCGCGAACGAGCGGAGCGCGAACTGGGTGTCGCGCTTCTTGAGTAGATACCACGACGAGATGCCGAGCACGAACATCGAAGCCGTCACGTAGCCCGCCGACACCGTGTGCACGAACTTCACCTGCGCAACTGGATTGAACACGACCTGGGAGAGACTCGTGAGCTCCATCCGCATCGTTTCGTAGTTGAACTCGGCGCCGACCGGATTGTTCATCCAGCCGTTGGCGACGAGAATCCACAGCGCCGAGAGGTTGGAGCCAAGCGCTACGAGAAAGGTGACGATCAAGTGCTGGACTCTCGACAGCCGGTTCCAGCCGAAGAAGAACAGGCCGACGAAGGTCGACTCGAGGAAGAAGGCCATCAGCCCTTCGACGGCGAGCGGCACGCCGAAGATATCGCCCACGTAGTGCGAGTAGTACGACCAGTTCGTGCCGAACTGGAATTCGAGCGTGAGGCCGGTGACGACGCCCATCGCGAAGTTGATCCCGAAGAGCTTGGCCCAGAACTGGGTCATATCCTTGTAGATCGGCTTGCCGGTCATCACGTAGACCGCTTCCATGATGACGAGCAGCCAGGAAAGGCCGAGCGTCAGCGGCACGAACAGAAAGTGATACAGCGCCGTAATGGCGAACTGCAACCGCGACAGGTCGACGACTTCACTGCTGAGCATGTCGAGCTCCTTGGGACGAGGGGGACGCCGGCACGGCGAGCAACGCCTGTGCGACTGCGGCGGGAGACATCGACATGTGCTCCGCCTGCGGGTGATTGAAGAAAGCGTATTTGAGCGCCATCAGGAGCGCGATCTTGATCGCGAGCACGACGGTGATGTCACGTGCGAGCGTCGGGCCATGGCCCCAGGCGGCGATGCGTGCCCTGATGCCACGTTTCGGCGTGGGCGGACGCGCTCTATGCGGCGTTTTTTTATTGGAGAGTGTGGTGGTCATGATTGTTTAGGGACGATGTTGCATTGCCTTTTCAATCGGAACTGCCTAATGCCGCTCGCATTCTTTTTAGACCAGACGAGATATGTTTACTGACCGATTCGGCTAAATCATTAAGAAATATTACGGTATGGGGGAGGATAACCCTTAAATGGAAGATGCGACAAACGGTCGCGAAACATTCGTAATTGCCGCAGTTTTTTCGAGATTTTTTTCGCGGAGCAAGGCCTCTTGGTCAAGAGCAAAAGACAGACGAAAAAAAGCCCGCCGTCTGTTGACGGCGGGCTTTCTATCCGCGAACCGGTAACGCGCCTGATCCGGCGTCCGGTGGATTAGGAATATGCGGTCAGCGCCGTGCGCATTTTCTTCATTGCGCTCGCTTCGATCTGACGAATACGTTCGGCTGAAACGCCGAATTCATCGGCCAGCTCGTGCAGCGTCGAGCCGCCCGAGCCATCGTCCTCGACGTTTAACCAGCGTGCCTCGATGATGCGGCGGCTGCGCGCGTCGAGCGATTCGAGCGCTTCGGCGATGCCGTCCGTCTGCAGCTTGTCGCGTTGGCGCGCGGCGAGCACGGTGGTCGGCTCGTTGTGCGAGTCGGCCAGATAGGCGATCGGCGCGAACGATTCCTCACCGTCCTCGACTTGCCCTTCGAGCGCGATGTCGCCGCCCGAAAGCCGCGTTTCCATTTCCGTGACTTCCTCGCGCTTCACGTTGAGGTCTTTGGCGAGCCCTTCGATTTCTTCCGGCGTGAGCGAGTTCAAGCCTTGCTTATGGCTGCGCAGGTTGAAGAACAGCTTGCGTTGCGCCTTGGTCGTGGCGACTTTCACCATGCGCCAATTGCGCAGGATGTATTCGTGAATCTCAGCCTTGATCCAGTGCATCGCATAGGAGACGAGGCGCACATTCTGTTCGGGATCGAAGCGCTTTACCGCCTTCATCAGCCCGATGTTGCCTTCCTGGATCAAGTCGGCGTGCGGCAGGCCGTAGCCAAGATAGTTGCGGGCGATCGACACCACGAGCCGCAGGTGCGACAGGACAAGCCGGCGTGCCGATTCGAGATCGTTCTGCTCGCGGTATTCGGTGGCGAACTGGCGCTCTTGCGCGGCGGTGAGCATCGGAATCCGGTTGACGGCCTGGATATAGGCGTCGATGTTGCCGAGCTGGCCGGGCAGCATCGAGGATTGCGCGAGCGTCAGCGCACCTGCCGAATCGGCCTTGGCAGGCGCCGGGCTCAACATGCTCGGAAGGGGCATTGCGTTGCTCACGGGCGAAACTCCTTTGGAATCAGACAAATGCTTACTCAGAAAAGACTCCAGCGTGGATGTTAGCACTCCGGGTTACCGAGTGCTAATACTTAGAGCGAGTAGGGTTGTCCGAGTTCCTATCGAAAATGAAGATTTGATAGCTGATGTTACACCCGATTGTGGCCTGGGGTGTCTCGGGCAAATTGGGTGGGGATCATTTGGCGGCGTGGGAAAGGTTGCTGTTTTTTTCGATTTCGAAAGAATTTCATTCTCGAAATGACGCGTGCCTGGAATTTCCCTTAACATAAGATCGATTTCCTTTGGTAACCGTCCCTGAAATATCCCTCGGCACGTATGTTCAACTGATTAGTTGGAGTGTTCGATGAAAAAAAGAAAGCCCTGGCGAGGCGCGTTGGCGCTCAAGGGAGCCGTACTTCTGACCCTTTGCGGTGCATGCTCCGCCGCGTCCGCCGACCAGTTCGGCGTGCAAATCGGGGGCGGGATCGCTGACCACGATGTGAAGAAAGCCGATCTCGGATTCGTGTGGGACCCGGACCTGAACTGGTGGTACATCGGCGGCTTCCACTTCACGGTGGTCGGCGAAGCGCACCTCGCGTATTGGCACGCGGACGGCGCGAACATCAACAGCAACATCTACGAATTAGGCGCGACGCCCGTGTTCCGCTTCATTAAGGATTCCGGGGCGATCCGGCCGTTTTTCGAGGCGGGCGTCGGCGTGCGCTTCCTGTCGCATCCCACCATTTCAAGCACCTACACGCTCTCGACGTCGTTCCAGTTCGCGGACATGGTCGGCGTCGGCGCTCAGTTCGGCAGCCGTCAGCAGTACTTGGCCGGCTTCCGTTTTCAGCACATCTCCAACGCCGATATCAAACAACCCAATCCTGGTATAAATTTCAGCCAGATTTATCTGCAATACAACTTCTGACGGGCGTGTCCGCGCGGCGGCGCCTCGAGGGTATGGGAGCTGAGCGATGGCGGCAAAAGTGATCGAGGCGATTCGCGGGCTGGAGCGCGACCGGTTTCGTGCGATGGTCGACGGCAACGGCCAGTTGCTTGAAGAGTTGCTCTCGGAGAGCGTGAGCTTCGTTCATACGAACGGCAAGCGCGAGACGAAGCAGCAGTTCATCGACGCCATCACGGCGGGCCGTCGCCGCTATCGGCAGATCGAAGTCCAATCGCAGGATGTCGTGGTGGTCGGCCGCGAAACGTGCGTGGTGACGGGGCGCGCCCTGATCGAAATGGAAGCGAACAACGGGGCGCTGCTGTTTCCGATCGCCTATACGTCGATTCAGACGCAGCAGGATGGGCAGTGGCGGCTTGTCGCGTGGCAGGCCACGCGGTGCGCTGTCGAGTAACCCGGAGTGTGAGTTGGCTCGAAAGGCGGTCTTTTGGACCGCTTTGCTATTTGGATCGCTGCCTGGGGCGTTTTGCGCATCCCCGTTCCAATTTCACCCCGGCGGCATGTTACGCCGCCGGGATGTATCGCACCGCTTGCCGCCTGTCTTGCCGGATGACCTTGTGATTACGCAGCGGCGCGTTCGTCGCCGCAACGCCAGTCGGCGCGATTCACCGCGCTGATGACGGCGTCGACCATGGCGGTCACGACGTCTTCATGCACGCCGACGCCGTAGCGCACCGCCTGCCGTCCGACACGGCACCCGACGAACACCGCCGTGCGCCCATCCACCGCCGTCATGCTCTCGTAAGACGACACCTCGATAGCCTCGCCCGCAGCCGAAGCCACCGCGCTCGCGAGTGCCTGAGCGCGCGCCTCGCCGTCAACGCTCGTTCCATGCTGCGCCGCGCCGGCGATCTCGCGATGCCGCCAATGCACGTCCGCTGCGCCGACGCGAGCGGCCGGGCCGCGCGTTTCGAAATACTCGCGCGCAAACAGCGCGCAGATCGCATCGCCCGACACTTCTTCACCCGACTGATCCGCAATGTCTTGCACGGCATGGCTGAACTCGATTTGCACGCGGCGCGGCGGCGTGAAGCCCATGCCGCGCTCGAGCAGATACGTGGTGCCGCCCTTGCCCGACTGGCTGTTGACGCGAATCACGGCGTCATAGCCGCGGCCGAGATCGGCGGGGTCGATCGGGAGATAGGGCACTTCCCAAATCGCGTCGGGCTTTTGTTGCGCGAAGCCTTTGCGGATCGCGTCCTGATGCGAGCCCGAGAACGCGGTGAAGACGAGCTCGCCCGCGTACGGATGTCGCGGATGCACCGGAATCTGGTTGCTGCGCTCGACGACGCGGCGCACCGCGTCGATATCGGAGAAGTCGAGGCCCGGGTCGACGCCTTGCGTGTAGAGATTCATCGCGAGCGTGACGAGGTCGACGTTGCCCGTGCGCTCGCCGTTGCCGAAGAGGCACCCTTCGATACGGTCGGCGCCGGCGAGCAGCGCGAGCTCAGCGGCCGCCACGGCCGTGCCGCGATCGTTGTGCGGGTGCACCGACAGCACGATGCTGTCGCGATAGCCGAGGTTGCGGTCCATCCATTCGATCTGGTCGGCGAACACGTTCGGCGTCGCGGCTTCGACCGTCGCGGGGAGATTGACGATCATCTTATGATCGTGCGTCGGGCGCCAGACTTGCGCGACCGCGTCGCAGACTTCGCGCGCAAACGGCAACTCGGTCATGCTGAACGTCTCCGGCGAGTATTGGTAGATCCAGTGGGTGCCGGGGCGCTTGGCCGCCTGTTCCTTGATAAGCCGCGTGCCCTCGACGGCCAGCCGCTTCACTTCATCCTTCGACGCGTTGAACACGATGCGGCGGAACGACGGGCAGATCGCGTTGTAGAGGTGGACGATCGCGCGCGGCACGCCTTCGAGCGCCTCGAACGTGCGCGCGATCAGGTCTTCGCGCGATTGCACAAGCACTTCGATCGTGACGTCGTCGGGAATGCGCTTTTCCTCGATCAGCTTGCGCACGAAATCGAAATCGGTCTGCGATGCGGAGGGGAAACCGACCTCGATTTCCTTGAAGCCTATGGCGACGAGCATCTCGAAGAATTCGAGCTTCTGCGGGATGGTCATCGGCTCGATCAGCGATTGGTTGCCGTCGCGCAAATCGGTGCTCATCCAAATCGGCGCGCGCTCGATCGTTCGGCTCGGCCATTTTCGGCCGGTCAAACGCACGGACGGGAACGGACGGTACTTTTCGGCAGGGTTGCGGAGCATTGTGAGCCTCGTTCGTCGGGTCGTCTGCGGGAGGAGGCGGGTCGAGCGGCTGGCTGACTCTGCCGGTGCGTCGCAACAGCGTTGCGCGGCGGTGGCTCTCGCGATCCGTCCGAACGGTATTCGGCCGAATGCTGACGACTACAGGTTGTAAAAGGGACTGCGTTTGGGGTGAAACAGGAAACTGCTGAGAACTGCTTGGAGGACCGCGCAAGATGCACGCGGCGCTACGCCTGGCTAATTACGCTAGACGTAGCGATAGCGACCGCGCTAGGCGGCCGGAAGTAATTCGGAGGGAGTTCTGGAAGGAACACATAGTGGGTAGACTTTATGTCAGCGTGCTGCAGTGTGTCAACCCTTTGATTCGTCGCAAAAAAGTTTCGCGGTGAATCCGCGTGCGTTCAATCGCCGCGCTTCGCGACGCGCGCGATCACGTCGATTTGCTTGGCGACGGCCGCCGGAACCGGCGTTTCGCCGCGCAGCACCGCTTCGATCCACGCCGCCGTCGTCGCCGCATCGCGCGCTTCGGGCAGGTCGACTTCGGGGGCGTCTGACGATGAGCGCTCCGGCGCGACGAGCATTTCGCAGACGCCGTCGTGCAGCCAGTCGATCTGCACCTGCCGACGCGTATCGGCCACCGCCTCGCCTTCCGTGCCGCGCGCGAGCAGCGCGCCGCCGGTTGCCGCCTCCGGATGTTCGCTGAATAGCTTGGAGAGGCTGTCGCGATAGGGCGGATGCGTGTAGTTCACGAGCCGCAGCCCGGCCGGGGCGAAGGGCTGGAGAATCTTGACGAGCGTATGCGTCGAGTTGCGCACGCCCATGATCTGGCGCAACGAAAGCAGACGAGCGAGCTTCGGCGCGAGCGTCGCGGTCGGCGCGAACGCGACGCGGCGGCGGGCGATCGCATCTTCGATCTCGCCATGCGTGCGCGCAGGCTCGACGCCGAGCTGCGCAAAAATCTCGGCGCTCGTGACGCGGCCTGGGTCGGCGTTGACGCCATGCACCAGCACCGGCACACCTTCGCGCGCGAGCAAGAGCGCGAGCAGCGGCACGAGGTTCGGCTGTTTGCGCGCGCCGTTGTAGCTCGGAATCGAGACGGCGAGATGCTTGCTGTCGTGTACGTGCACCGGCTCGAACGACGCGTGCGCGGCCGCTAGCATCGCGGCCAGCTCGTCGGCGCTTTCGCCCTTCACGCGATAGGCGAGCAGGATCGCACCAAGCTCGAGATCGGACACGCGGCCATCTAGCATTGCGCTGTAGAGCGCGTAAGTATCGTCGGTCGACAGCGCCCGCGCGCCGTTCGGTCCGCGGCCGATCTCCTTGATAAAGCGGGCGCACGGAAAGGGGGCGGTGAGAGCGGTTTCGGCGGTATCGGTCATCGGCAAAGAAACGGCATGGCGGCCCGCGGAGTTCACGCGTCCGGCCATTGCAATTTGGAGAGATGCGGGAAGTTCGTCGAGTATCGCACGCTCACAACGCGCTCGCACGATAGATATAAACTTCCGGTTTCGCCGCCGTTCGTGCGGCGCTCACTCAAGAACGATGGAGAACGGAATGAGCTACGTGTTTGCGCCCGCGCCGGTTGTCGCGGTGCCGATCGCCGGAGCCAGCGAGCAATTCGCGGTGCGCCGCATCTATTGTGTTGGCCGCAACTACGAGGCGCACGCGCGCGAGATGGGTCACGACCCCGACCGCGAGCCGCCGTTCTTCTTCAGCAAGCCGGCCGACGCGGTGCTATATGTTTCGCCCGGCGAGACTGGCGAGTTTCCGTATCCGCCGCGATCGAAAAACGTCCACTACGAGATGGAGCTCGTGGCGGCGATCGGCAAGGCGGGCAAGGATATTGCGGCGGAGCGGGCGCTCGAGCACGTCTACGGCTATGCCCTCGGCATCGACATGACGCGGCGTGACCTGCAAGCCGAAGCGAAAAAGCTCGGACGTCCGTGGGATACCGCGAAGGGCTTCGATCACTCGGCGCCGCTCGGTCCGATTCATCCGGTGTCCAAGGTCGGCCATATCGACCATGGCGCGATCTGGCTCACCGTCAACGGCGAAGAGAAGCAGCGCTCCGACGTTTCGCAGCTCATCTGGTCGACGGCGGAGACGATCGCGTATCTGTCGACGCTGTTCGAGCTGAAACCCGGCGACCTGATTTTCACGGGCACGCCGGAAGGCGTCGGCGCGGTCGTCAAGGGCGATTTGATGAAGGGCGGGGTCGACGGTCTTGGCGATTTCAGCGTGCGCGTTGTTTGAGCGCGCATCCAGACCAGATCCATGAGGACTCGATGAAGCTATACAGTTATTTCCGCAGCTCGGCGTCGTATCGCGTGCGCATCGCGCTGAATTTGAAGAATCTGCCGTACGACTACATGCCGATTCATCTCGTGCGCTCGGGCGGCGAGCAACTGACGCCCGAGTACCGCAAGCTGAATCCGGATGCGCTCGTGCCGACGCTCGTCGACGGCGATGCCCAGATCCAGCAATCGCTCGCGATCATCGAGTATCTCGAAGAGACGCATCCGAGTCCGCCGCTCCTGCCGCGCGCTGCGCTAGACCGCGCTTACGTGCGCGCGCTCGCGCTGCAGATCGCCTGCGAGATCCATCCGCTGAACAACCTGCGCGTGCTGAAGTATCTGAAGCACGAGCTCAAGGTGGACGAGGAGCCGAAGAACGCGTGGTACCGGCACTGGATCGAGTCCGGCTTCGGCATATTCGAAGGACGGATAGCGAACGATTCGCGCACCGGCAAGTTCTGTTTCGGGGATGCGCCGACGCTTGCGGACCTGTGTCTTGTGCCGCAGGTGTTCAACGCGCAGCGCTTTAACGTCGATACGCAGCGCTATCCGACGATCCAGCGCATCTACGAGCACGCGATGCAGTTCGAAGCGTTCGCGAACGCGGCGCCTGGGCAGCAGCCGGACGCAGAGTGACACGACGCTGACGACACGTTTCTCGCGGACGTAAAAAAGGCCGGTTCGATGAACCGGCCTTTTTCGTTTGTGCTGGCTTGCGCGATCAGCCAAGCAGCGCGTCGGTGAACTCCTCGGCGTTGAACGGCTGCAGATCCTCGACCTTTTCGCCCACGCCGATGAAGTACACCGGCACCGGCCGCTGACGCGCGATCGCCGCGAGAATGCCGCCCTTCGCGGTGCCGTCGATCTTCGTCACGATGAGGCCGGTCAGATTGAGCGCGTCGTCGAACGCCTTCACTTGCGCGAGCGCATTCTGGCCGGTGTTCGCGTCGATGACGAGCAGCACCTCGTGCGGCGCGCCCTCGAGCGCCTTGCCGATCACGCGCTTCACCTTGCGCAGCTCTTCCATCAGATGCAACTGCGTCGGCAAGCGACCGGCCGTATCGGCCATCAGCACGTCGATCTTGCGCGCGCGCGCCGCGCTCACCGCATCGAAAATCACCGCAGCCGGATCGCCGCTTTCCTGCGCGACGACCGTGACGTTGTTGCGCTGTCCCCAGATCGCAAGCTGTTCGCGCGCGGCGGCGCGGAACGTGTCGCCTGCGGCCAGCAGCACCGATTGGTCGAAGCGCTGAAGATGCTTGGCGAGCTTGCCGATGCTGGTGGTCTTGCCCGCGCCGTTGACGCCCGCGATCATCATCACGAGAGGCTGCGCGCGGCCGAGCATCAGCGATTTTTCGAGCGGCTTCAGGAGGCCGACGAGCAGCGTGCGCAAGGCGGTCTTCACTTGCAGCGCTTCGGTGAGGCGCTCGGTGCGAACCTTTTCGCGCAGCGCCTCGAGCAGATAGGTGGTCGCTTCGACGCCGGCGTCCGACATCAAGAGCGCGGTTTCGAGCTCCTCATAGAGATCGTCGTCGATCTTCGCGCCGACGAAGATGCCGGTCAGTCCCGCGCTTGTCTTCGACAAGCCGGACTTCAGCCGATCGAGCCAGGATTTCTTGGCAGCAGGCTCGGGGATGGGAGGCGGCACGATTTCGACGGTCTCGACCGCGGCTTCGGCCTGCGTTTCCGGTTCGGCATACAGTTCTTCGCTGGGTTTGGCAG
>DATGHJ010000275.1:0-5188 GCA_035308085.1 Trinickia sp.
TGAGGCGGTTGAAGTAGCCACAGAGGGCACACATGGAACACCAGGCGCGCACGCAAAACGAGAAGCTCGAAGTCAAGACCACCACGTGTTACATGTGCGCGTGCCGCTGCGGCATCCGCGTGCACCTGCGCGACGGCGAAGTGCGCTATATCGACGGCAACCCTGACCATCCGCTCAATCAGGGCGTGATCTGCGCGAAGGGTTCGTCGGGGATCATGAAGCAGTATTCGCCCGCGCGCCTCACGCAGCCGCTGATGCGCAAGCCCGGCGCCGAACGCGGCGCGGCGCAGTTCGAGCCGGTCTCCTGGGAAGCCGCGTTCGCGACGCTCGAAAAGCGCCTTTCCCACCTGCGCGCCACCGATCCGAAAAAGTTCGCGCTCTTCACCGGCCGCGACCAGATGCAGGCGCTCACCGGCCTCTTCGCGAAGCAGTTCGGCACGCCCAACTACGCGGCGCACGGCGGCTTCTGCTCGGTCAATATGGCGGCCGGGATGATCTACACGATGGGCGGTTCGTTCTGGGAGTTCGGCGGCCCCGATCTCGACAGCGCGAAGTTGTTCTTCATGATCGGCACCGCGGAAGACCATCACTCGAATCCGCTCAAGATCGCGCTCTCGAAGTTCAAGCGCGCGGGCGGGCGCTTCATCGCGATCAATCCGGTGCGCACGGGCTACGCGGCGATCGCGGACGAATGGGTGCCGATCCGTCCCGGCACCGACGGCGCGCTGTTCATGGCGCTGATCCGCGAGCTGATCGAAACCGAGTCGTACGACCGCGAGTTCGTCACGCGCTACACCAACGCGGCCGAGCTGCTCGACATGGACGCCGGGCGCAACACGTTCGGCCTTTTCGTGCAGGACCCCGAGACGCCCGTCGGCAATCCGCTCTTTCCGCAGAACCGCATGTGGTGGGACCCTGCCGGAGAGCGCGCCGTGGCGCATCACGCGCCGGGCGTCACGCCCGCGCTCGAAGGCCGCTATGCGCTCGCGGACGGCACGCCGGTCGTGCCGTCGTTCGCGCTGTTGCGCGAGCAGGTGGCCGAGTGCACGCCCGAGTGGGCGTCGGAGATCACCGGCATTCCCGCCGACACGATCCGCCGCCTCGCGCGCGAAATGGCCGACACGGCCCGCGACCACAAGATCACGCTGCCGATCCAGTGGACCGACGCGTGGGGGCAAACGCACGACACCGTCACCGGCAACCCCATCGCCTTTCACGCGATGCGCGGGCTCGCTGCGCATTCGAACGGCTTCCAGTCGATTCGCGCGCTGTCGATCCTGATGTCGATCATGGGCACGATCGATCGCCCCGGCGGCTTCCGGCACAAGTCGCCGTACCCGCGCGCGGTGCCGCCGTCGGCGAAACCGCCGAACGATCCGGCCGTGATCAAGCCGAATACACCGCTTGCAGCCGGTCCGCTTGGCTGGCCCGCCGCGCCGGAAGATCTCTTTGTCGACCAAGACGGCCAGCCCGGCCGCATCGACAAGGCATTCTCGTGGGAATACCCGCTCGCGGTCCACGGCCTCATGCACAGCGTCATCACGAACGCATGGCGCGGCGACCCGTATCCGATCGACACGCTGTTCATCTTCATGGCGAACTTGGCGTGGAACTCGTCGATGAACACGGTCGAGGTCCGCAAGATGCTCACCGACAAGCACGAGAACGGCGAGCACAAGATTCCGTTCATCGTGGTGTGCGACGCGTTCCAGTCCGAGATGACCGCGTTCGCCGATCTGATCCTGCCCGATACGACCTACCTCGAGCGGCACGATGCGATGTCGGTGCTCGATCGTCCGATCTCCGAATACGATGGCCCGGTCGACTCCGTGCGCGTTCCCGTGGTGCCGCCGACCGGCGAATGCAAGCCATTCCAGGAAGTGCTGATCGAACTCGGCAGCCGGCTGAAGCTGCCGGCGTTCACGCAAGAGGACGGCACGCGTAAGTACCGCGACTACCCGGACTTCGTCGTCAACTTCCAGACCGCGCCCAATTCGGGCGTCGGCTTTCTCATCGGCTGGCGTGGCAAGAACGGCGACAAGGCGCTCGTCGGCGAGCCGAATCCGAACCAGTGGGAGCAGTACGCGAAGAACAATTGCGTGTTCCATTTCACGCTGCCCGAATCGATCCAGTACATGCGCAACTGCAACGGGCCGTATCTGAAGTGGGCGGTCGAGAACGGCTTTCGCAAGTTCAGCGAGCCGATCGTGATCCAGCTCTACTCGGACGTGCTGCAGAAATTCCGGCTCGCAGCGCGTGGCAAGACGACGGGCCGCCAGCCGCCCGATCACCTGCGCGCGCGTATCGAGCGCTATTTCGACCCGCTGCCGTTCTACTACCCGCCGCTCGAAAACGGCGCGACCGATACCGAGCGCTATCCGCTCGCCGCGATCACGCAGCGTCCGATGGCGATGTACCACTCCTGGGATTCGCAGAACGCGTGGCTGCGGCAGATCCACGGCGAGAACTACCTGTTCATGAATCCGCGCATGGCGCAGGAGAACGGCATCGAGGACGGCGGCTGGATCTACGTCGAATCGCAGTGGGGCAAGGTGCGCTGCATGGCGCGCTACAGCGAGGCGGTCGAGCCGGGCACCGTGTGGACCTGGAACGCCATCGGCAAGGCGGCGGGCGCGTGGAACCTCGGTCCCGACGCGAACGAATCGAAGCGCGGCTTCTTGTTGAATCACCTGATCACGGACGAGTTGCCCGATCAGGCAACGAACGCGGCGGCGGGCGCGCGGATGTCGAACTCCGATCCGGTCACAGGACAGGCTGCGTGGTACGACGTGCGGGTGCGCGTCTATCCGGCCGAAGCGGACGCTGACCACACGCTGCCGCAGTTCGCGCCGATGACGGCGCTGCCCGGCTCGACGGGCGCGAACGCGGTCCAGCGCGTCGTGCAGGCGTATTTCGCGGGACACGGCGAATTTGCCAAGCGCTTGATGCAGGTGGTGAAGCCCGCCGCCAAGCGGCACGACGGTGAACAGTAAATGAGCGGGAGCAAGCAATGACTCAGATGGCCCTCGTGATCGACTTGAACGTGTGCGTCGGATGCCACGCGTGCGTGACGAGCTGCAAGGAATGGAACACGTCGGGCGAGGCGGGCAGTCTCGCGGATTTCCGGCCGTACGACGACGATCCGTCGGGGACGTTCTTCAACCGCGTGCAGACCTACGAAACCGGCGAGTTTCCGCTCACCGACACGATTCACTTCCCGAAGTCGTGCCTGCATTGCGAAGACCCGCCTTGCGTGCCAGTGTGCCCGACCGGCGCGAGCTACAAGCGCAAGGAAGACGGCCTCGTGCTCGTCGACTACGACCGCTGCATCGGCTGCAAATACTGCTCGTGGGCATGCCCGTACGGCGCGCGCGAAATCGACGAGAAACGCCACGAGATGACGAAGTGCACGTTGTGCGCCGACCGCATCTACAACGAGGCGCTGCCCGAGCGCGACCGCAAGCCCGCATGCGTGCTCGCGTGCCCGACTTCGGCGCGGCTCTTCGGCGATATCCATGATCCTGAGTCGACGGTGTCGAAGGCGATCCGCGAGCGCGGCGGTTATCAGTTGATGCCGGAGTGGGGCACGCGGCCGTCGAATCACTACTTGCCGCGGCAAAAGACGGAATCGACATCGTGTGGCGGGGGATCGTGCTCGTGCAAATCGGCGGGCGACGCACAGGATGTATCGATCGATGCGCAGCTCGAGCGAGGCCAATTGAACCTGGCCTCGGCGGCGACGCGCGCGTGATGGCGGCTGGTCAATAAGCGGCTGGTCAATAAGGATGGGGAGTCAAGGAAGATGAGACCTGCTTTCTCGGTGGTGTTCCTGACGACGCTTTGCGGCGCCGCGCAGGGATTGTTGATCGCGCTCGTCGGCGTCGAAGTCGCCGGGCGGCTCGGCTGGGCCACGGCAAGTGCGATGACGTCGCAGAGTTTTTATGTCGTGGGCGCGGGCGTGTCGGTTGCGCTCGGTGCGCTGGGGCTCGCCGCATCGTTCTTTCACCTCGGACATCCGGAGCGCGCGTGGCGCGCGATCGCGATGTGGCGCACGTCGTGGCTGTCGCGCGAATGTCTCGTACTGCCCGCGTTTCTCGCTTGCGCGTTCGCGTATGGCGTCGCGCACTGGATCGGTTCGCCGTACGCGCTCGCGATCGGCGTGTTCGGCGTGCTGGCGGGCGCGGCGCTCTTCGTCTGCACGTCGATGATCTATGCGTGCCTGCGCTTTCTGCAGGAATGGGCGACGCCGCTCACGTTGGTGAACTTCGTGCTGCTCGGCTGCGCGTCAGGATTTACGCTCGCCGCCGCATGCTCGGCGTGGCTCGCGCCTGCGCTAGTTGCGGCGCTCGCGCCGTGCGCGTGCGTGCTGACGCTCGCGGGCTGCGCGAGCCGGGTCGCGTCGCTCGCGCGCAACGCGCGGCTGCGGCCGAAGTCGACGCTGCAAAGCGCGACCGGCATCAAGGGCCCGAACGTGGTCCAGAAGTCGCGCGGCTTCACCGCCCAATCGTTCAACACGCGCGAGTTCTTTCACGGCCAAACGGCGCGCACGGTGCAGACTGTCAAATGGACGTTTTTGCTTGGCGCATTCGCGGTGCCGTTCGTGCTGACGGCGCTGGGGGCGGCGGCATCGTCATCGGTGGCCTCGTCGATCGCGCTGCTCGGCGCGGCGTTCGTCATCCAATACGCGGGGCTCGTCGCCGAGCGGTGGTTCTTCTTCGCCGAAGCGCGCCATCCGCAGAATTTGTATTACGGACGCGCTTCGTGACCGTGGCGCAGGTCGCAAAATAGATCGCCTGACAGTGGCAACGCTCGTAAAATCGAGGCAGCTGCCGTCAGATCAGGGGGCCCGCCCAGGGAGACTGCCATGCCTGATTCATCCATTGGTTTCATGCTGGTGCTCGTTGTCTTCGTATGCGCCGCGTTTCTCGTTGCGACGCGGTATCAGACCGAACATCCATTGAACGACTTGCGGCGCTGGCTCGGCGCGCATCATCCGCAATGGATGCATAGGCGGCATTGAGAAAGCAGGGCGGCCAGAGGCGTCATGCGCCGAAGTCGAGGCCGCCGATCAGAATGGACGGTTCGTCCTGGGTGCGCGTCGCGAAATCGATTGATCGCGCGTCCTGCCAATTGCGCAGCTTGCGAGGAATCGCGTTGAGGTAGCGTTGAAAGCGCGTGCGGCCCTCGG
>DATGHJ010000276.1:0-3973 GCA_035308085.1 Trinickia sp.
GGCGGCAAGGTCGTGCCGGGCACCACGCTCACCGAATTGTTGGCGGCGATGTAAGCGAGCATCGCGGGCGACACGACGTAGGCGGAGGTTGCCGCATCGAAAGCCGTGTCTTTCGGTACCGGGTCGCCGTTCGGCAGGGTCAGCGTCATTTTCGTCTGATCGTCGATCTGCTTGACGAGCAGCGTCCGCGGCAGCGACTTATTGGCTGCTTCGAAACGCTTGACGATGATCGAGCCGCCCACCGTCACCGTGCTCAGGAAGTTCGTGCCTTTGCCGAGCACGGTGCTGCCGTTGGTGCTGATCGTCCCCTGGGCCGTATCGTCGGTGTTGCCGGCGGTGTCAGCCATTCCCCGGGCCGCCTTCGCGGAGGCCGCCTTCGCGGGGGGGCTGCCCGGTGGCTGATACTGGTACGCCGAATTCGTCAACGCGATCGGAAACGTCTGCTCGAGTTGCAGCGTATCGTCGTCGATGACCTTTGCGATCACGCCGGTCTGCTCGACGAGCATGCCGATCGTGATGGAGTCGCCAACCGAGATCTGATCCTTGAAGGCCGTCTGATAGCCCGTGACGGTGCTGTCGTCGATCGACGAGATGACCCCCTTGCCGATGAACGCCGGGCCGCTGCCGACGGTCAGGGAGGCGAGCGGGTTGGTGTTGAGGATGCCGACGTTGCCGTCGTTGTAGTAGAGGTTGCTCGTCGGCGTGCCGACCGACTCGCGCGTCCAGTAGCTGAGAATCGGCAGATTCTTGAGCTTGGAGCCGTTGCCTTCGAAACTTTGCGCCTGAACCGTGCCGCTCGCGACAACCGTGCCCGTGCGGATTTGCGAGTCGATGGTCAGGGTTGCCGCTTGGATCTGTCCGCCGATCGTGAGCGCGTCGCCGTAGATGGTGCCGTTGACGTCGAGCGTCGCGCTCGGATCGCGGTCGGTGAGCGCGATGCCGACTTGACGCGCGGGCGTGATCATCAGTGCGCCGCGCCCGCCTTGAGCGCTGCCTGTCTGGGCGGACGCTGGCATGCCGATCCCGATCGTGCCGTCGACGCGCATGTCGAGGAGCGTCTTGCCGGTGCCCGCGGAAAAGCTCGCGATCGTCGAGCGGATATACGTGTAGGGGATCGTGTCGAGCGCCGGGTCGAAGGCGAGATTCACCGTGACTTGCGACTTGTCGAGGTCGACTTTGACGATGGTGCGCCGCTGCGAGACGCCGAATGTCGCGACGCCGCCCGTCATGGTCTGCACGGGCGGATCGGAGATCAGCACGTCGCCGACGTTGAAGAACGGCGTGACGGGCTTCGAGACCGTCACCAGCGTGCCGTTCGAGCTCAGCGTGCCGGCGCCCTTGAAGGTGATCGAGTCGACTTGCAGGTTCGCTAGCGGCTGATCGGCGCCGACACCGAGGTTGCCGCGCGTCGTCGCGAATCCCGTGAAGTCGGCATGCGTGGCGTCGACTTCGAGATAGACGGCCTTGCTCTTGACTTCCTTCTTCGCGCGCAGCGTGGGGTAGAGCTGGCTGTCGTTCGCATTGGCGAGATTGGCGAGCGCGCCTTGCGGCTGGCCGCCGCGCTGATTGCCGAATACGCCGGCGCCTTCCGTGATCAGCGTGACGGCGCCGAGCGACGCGCTCACGTAGCGGCGCGCGGCGCCCCCGGATTGGTAGTTGAGCGAATTGATCGAGCCTTGGGTCGAAAAGCCGATCACGGCGAGCAGGATGTTCAAGCCCGGATCCTGCAAATTGCGCACGTAGCGGATCTGCGGAATTTCGACGATGCGCTTGTAGCCGGGCACTCCGGTCTGGTTGTCGTAGTCCGAGAAGACCTGGTGGTAGTTGATCGTCAGGAAATAGGTGGCGCCGGCCACCACGTCGGCAAGGGGCACCACTTGGGCATCGAGCAGGATGATCTGCCGCCCGAGACTGTCGATCGCCATGCCCGCGCGCACTTCGACCTGATCGGCGTTCGCCGCCTGATCCCAGATGACCTCCAGCCCCGTCGCGATGCCATAGGTGTAGAGGCTGCGGTTGTTCAGGCTCTGGATCGTCATGTGGTACTGCTGCTCGCAGACGAAGTCCTGGGTTTGCAGGGCCTCGCCGGAGAAATAGTGCGGGCGCTGAATGAGGGACGTGCTCATGACAGGGCGATCCAGTTGACTTGCGCCGTCGGCGTGCCGTCGACGCGTGTTTGCAGCGCGGTCAGCGTGAGCTTGAACTGCGCCGTGCCGACGTCGTGGACGTTGACGGCGTAGGGCGTGGCGCCGACGACGGTGGCGTTGACGCTCGGCGGCCGGGTGAAGGCGGGGCTCTCGTCGGGCAGGTAGAACACCGCGTCGGCCGTGCTGTCGCCCGGCTTGAGCAATGACGTCGTGTCGACGATCTTCGTGCCGTGCCGCGCGCCGTTCAGGTCGGGCGCCACGCTCGCCAGACTGGCGTTCGCGGGCGCAATCACGACGGGCAAGCGGCTCGTCACGCCGACGCGGCTATCGGTGATGCTCTTGATGATGTTGGAGTTGCTCGGATCGAGATTGACCGTCGCGAGCATGACGCCGTTGGCCGGGGCGTTCGCGACCGTCCAGTTCTGCAGGACGGCCGCCGTATTGACGACGCCCGGCTGCGGCGTCGTCGCGGGTGGCGTCGGATAGACGAGGTAAAGGCCATAGGTGTTCCCGTAGACGGAGGTGGCCGTCATCATGTTGCTGCTGCCGTCGGGAAAGATCAGGAAGTCGCCGAGCGAGTCGATCGCGGCGCCGCTCGCGACAACGAGCGTGTTGTTCGTCAGCGTGACGGCAAGACCGCTCAGCACGCCCGGCGTGTAGAGAAAGCGGTTCTGCCACGTGATCCAGTTCGAGAAATAGGCGGCCTCCAGCGTCATGTTCTGCGCCGTGAGGAACATGCCGTCCGTATAGTTCAGGCACAGCGCGACGTCGGCAGGAATCGGTGTGGTGGCGCTCATTGCGTGGTTTCCGTCGATGACTTTTTAGAGGTCTGGCCCGGCAGGCCAAGCAGGGTGTTCCTGCCGAGCGTGGCGGCGTTGCACTGTTGCGTGGCCGGGCTCTGCGGCTGGAGCTGCAGGCTCGGCACGATGTCGATTTCGAAGTGCGTTCCGGCCGGCCTGAGACTCGTGAGCAACTGCTCGATTTGCGCCCGCAGCTGCAGGATCTGCTGCACGTTGTCTTGCGTCAGGACGAAGGCGGGGTTGTCCAGGTTCGGCAGCGTGATCAGCACGTTGAAGAGCCACGGGAAGTAGCCCGCCACGACCGGGTCGCCGCTCACGTATTGATCGCGCACGACGAACGTCTTGGCGGGATCGTCGTAGACGGTGATGCAAGGCGGGGCCGGATTGCTGACGGTGACCGTGACCTGGCCGGTGATCGAGGTCCAGCCGGCCGGCGGCTGATACGTGATGCCGGTGATCGTGAGCGGCAAATCGAAGATCAGGTTGATCGCGAAGCCGAGCCCCTGCGGCGTGCCGCGCAGCCGGTACAGAGCGAGGGCCTGCGCCAGCACCGTGCGCTTCTTGTCGATGCTCCAGCCGTTGTCGGGCGTGAGGGCCACCCAGCCCGAGAGCCAGTTCAAAAAGCCGTTCAACCAATCCTCGACGGCGCTGTTGGGCGTGGCCGCCGCACGCGGGCTGCCCGTGAACGAGGCGGTCGGATTGGCCGGCGCGGGCACGCCGATATAGCGCTCGAGGTCGGTGAGGATCTTCGTTTTCTGGTCGGGCGGCGCGCCCGAGATCGGCGGGATGAACTCGGTATCGGCCGGGTCGAACAGGAAGGTGAGGCGCGGGTAGAACAGATTGCCGATGACCTTGGCCGCGAGCAGTTCCTGAATGCCGCGCTGGCCGTCGAGCGTGCCGTCGTCGATGCCGGTCAGGATCTTTTCGAAGATCTTCAAGTAGTGGGCGAGGAACGTCGAATCCGGCCCGCTGTAGATCGCGGGCAGAAAGCGCAGATAGCTCGACCGGCCGGGCGTTGGCGTGCTC
>DATGHJ010000277.1:0-4679 GCA_035308085.1 Trinickia sp.
GCGATAGGCGGCAACGTGAGTTCGATGAACACCGCCGGGGCGGGCTTGCCGCCTGAAAAAACGTGCTGCTTGGGCAAGACGTTCACTGTCCCGACGACGTTGGGCTCCATGAACGGGTTGCCGTCGAGCTGGTTGACCTTCAAGAGCGCCTCGGTCAACTGGGAGAAAGCACGGGCCTCGGCTTCAGGGGAAAGCAATCCTTCGGGTACGGTCAGCGTAATCGGCATGGCAGATCCTCTAAGGTGAACAACGACTCCTGGTGGTATAAATAACAACTGCTCTCTATGTATAGACACTGATCACTCTCTTTTCAAGAAAAAAGAGTGATCGCTCTCAAAGTGAGTGATTCATGCGTTACTCAGCCGAACACAAGACCGAAACCCGCAACCGCATCCTCGAGGCAGCCGGCCAGTTGTTCCGCCGCGACGGCTATGGCGGCTCGGGCATCGACGGCCTGACGAAAGCAGCCGGCGTGACCAACGGCGCGTTCTACGGGCACTTCAAATCGAAGAGCGAGGCGTTCCGCACGGTGGTGCTCTCCGGCCTCGAAGAATTGCGGCTCGCGGTCGCCGGACTGAAGGCGAGCCTCGGGACACAATGGATCAAGACGTTCATCGAGTTTTACCTGGGCCCCAAGCGCACGTGCGACATCGAGGAAAGCTGCGCGCTACCGAGCTTTTCGCCGGAGATGGTGCGGGCGGACGACGACACGCGTGAGGCGTACGAGCAGGAACTGCGCCGGCTCATCGGCGAGGTGAGCTCGGGCATGCCCGCCGGCGCGGGCACGGATCAGGAAGACAAAGCGATCGCGCTGCTTGCGATGCTGTCGGGCGGCGTCACGCTCGCGCGCGCGGTGCCGGACCCGGCGCTGTCGGAGCGCATCGCGCAGGCGGTCGGCAAGATGGCCGCGGCGATGACGGCGGATACGCCGCCGCGCGCGAAGCGGGCAACGCCCCGCGCCGGCTCGCGATCGCCCGCTTCATCCAAAACGCGCTGAAAGCATCGCTTCAGTACATCGCGTACACGAACTGCGACACCGCTTCGCTTTCTTCGGCCGGCGCGCGAAGCGCCTTTGCCATCTTGCGCAAATCCGGTTCGAGCGCCACCAGCGCGTCGAGCCCGAGCTCGCGCCAGATCTCGATCAGCGCGCCGATCATGTCTTCATGCGCGACGATCGGCTCCGGCTCGAAGACATGCAGGAAATACGACGTGCAGGCAGGATCGGTGTTCGCCAGCACGAACGGCGCGACTTGGCGCTGCGCGGGCGCGAGCTTCGTGCGGAAGAATTTTTCAAGGTCGGCGTCAGTCAAGTTGATACTCCTTCTTCCATGAGTCGTCCGTTTCGACCGGGGCCTGCTCGTCGCGATAGAGGATGAAGTTGCCCATCACGAGCGCGTCGATTTCCGTGCGCATGAAGCAGCGGTAGGCGTCCTCCGGCGTGCAGACGATCGGCTCGCCGCGCACGTTGAACGACGTGTTGACGAGCAGCGGGCATCCGGTCAGCGCCGCGAACGCCTTCAATACCGCGAACATCCGCGGGTTCACGTCCTCTTCCACCGTCTGGATGCGCGCGCTGTAGTCGACGTGCGTGATCGCCGGAACGGAACTGCGCACCGCGTTGACGATCTCCAGCATGTCCTCCGGATCGGACGGCGCGTCCGGTACCTGCCGATGCGCTTCCCTCACCGGCGCGACGATCAGCATGTACGGGCTGTCGGCGCCGAGTTCGAAATAATCCGCCGCGCGGTCCTTCAATACGATCGGCGCGAACGGCCGGAACGACTCGCGAAACTTGATCTTCAGGTTCATGCGCGATTGCGTCGACGCCGCGCGCGGATCGCCGAGTATCGAGCGGCCGCCGAGCGCACGCGGTCCGAACTCCATGCGGCCCGCGAACATGCCGACAATCTTTTGCTGGGCAAGCAGCTCCGCGATCTGTGCGGCGCCCGTATCGGCGTCGTCCAGTGCGTGATACTGGGCGCCCGCGTCCGACAAGAACGCGAGAATCTCGCCGTCGCTGTACTCGGGGCCGACGAAGCTCCCTTGCTGCGAATCCTTGCCGCGGGCAAGCGCGGGGCGGCTGCCGCCCAGCATGTTGAAGTCGGCGAGATAGGCCGCGCCGATCGCACCGCCCGCGTCGCCGGCGGCTGGCTGGATCCAGATGTCGTCGAAGATGCCCGCGCGCAGAATCTTCCCGTTGGCCACGCAATTCAACGCGACGCCTCCCGCGAGACACAGGTTGGCCGCGCCCGTCATTTGCCGCATCGTGCGGGAGATTTTCAGCATGACCTCTTCCGTCACGGCTTGGATGGACGCGGCAAGATCCATCTCGCGCTGCGTGATTCTCGATTCCGGCACGCGCGGCGGCCCGTCGAAGAGCCGATGGAACCGCTCGTTGGTCAGCGTGAGCCCTTGATGGAAATCGAAGAAGTCGAGGTTCAGCCGGAACGACCCGTCCTCCTTGATATCGATGAGGTGCTCCTTGATCTTGCCCGCGTATACGGGCCGGCCATAGGGCGCGAGCCCCATCAGCTTGTATTCCCCGCTATTGACCTTGAATCCGCAGAAGAACGTGAACGCGCTATAGAGCAGACCGAGCGAATGCGGGTAGCGAATCTCCCGCAGAATGTCGAGGTGACTGCCGCGCCCGACTCCGAGGCTCGTCGTCGACCACTCGCCGACGCCGTCGACGCACAGCACCGCGGCTTCTTCATACGGCGACGGAAAGAACGCCGACGCCGCGTGCGAATAGTGATGCCGCGCGTAGTAGATCGGCACGTCGCACGCGAGCATCGCTTCGATCAGCTCCTTGAAGTAAGGCTTGACGCCGAAGAACGAGCGAGCGGCCCGCGTGAAAAACGCTTCGGCATCGGGCGCGAACGCGATCGACGAGCGGATGATGCGATCGGCCGTAAGCGCCGGGTCGTCATAAAACGCGATGGCCGCCAGATCGCCGCCGTCGATCTCCGCTTCTTCGAGGCAGTAGTTGATCGCGCCGCGCGGGAAACGCGGGTCGTGTTTCTTCCGGCTAAAACGCTCTTCCTGCGCTGCCGCGACGATCTTGCCGTCTTTCAGGATCGCAGCCGCCGAATCATGATAGAAGGCCGACACGCCTAGCACATACCTGGTCATTGCTTTCCCCCGCGACGATGGATGGTGGGTCGTCTTGAACTACGCTTGCTCCGGCTCACGCACGATGGCCCCGTCGAGCACCACCGGCGAACCGTCTATCAACACGTCACGCGGCTTCGTGTTAGCCAGCAGCTTGATGAAGTCGCGGCTGTCGCCGTTTTCGGCGAAATCGTCGGGCCGCTCGAAGAGGCAGAGATCGGCCTTCATATCCGCCGCGATCGCGCCGATGTTCGCGATGCCGAGCGCCAACGCGGCCGAGCGCGTCAAGGCGTCGACCACGACGTCGCACGTCGCGGCAGCGTCCTCCGCTTGGTGGATCAATGCCATCGACAACATCACCAGCGATTCGTAGCGCTCTGCTTCCGTCACGGCATGGCGGCTGATCGAGAAGCCCAGTGCGCGGTCCTTCAGCGACAATCGCGCGAAGTGCTGTTCAAGCAGCGATTCGCTGACTGCCCCGGGCGCGCATACGAGGTTCGCGGCGGATTCGTTCAGCATCCCCACATCGCTGCGCGTCAATTGCGAGGCGTTGAAGATCGTCACCTGCGACAGCAGCGACAAGTAGGACAACAGCCCGACCTCGGTGAAGAAACGCGTCTCCCTGTAGCGCTTGGCGTCGCCGTGCGTCGCGCTGAGCCGCACGCACAGCCGTCTGCCGAGCGTCTCGGCAATCGACGCAGCGGCGAGCAGCGTCGCCGCCGACCATATCTCGCTCGGCACGACAGCGGGAAACACCTCGCAGCGGCTCAGCGCGAGCGAAGCCGCGACGCGCCCGAAACCCTCGAGCACGGGCGGGCTCGCGGCGGCACACGCATTCGCGCCGCCGCCTTCGCCAAGCTCGACATACAGGAGGCGGCGCACGCCTTCTGCTGCGGCGAACGCCGCGCATTCGGCCAGCCCGCTGCAGAACACACCGGCCGTCGTCACCCCGAGCGCTGCGAGTTCGCGTGAATTCAGGTTCCAGTCCGGGTGCCCCGACCCGGCATCGGAATCGATCAACCCGGGAAGACACACCGTCGCCTCGCCCGCGAATGTAGAGGCGCGCCGTGATGTGCGAGGCGGCAGGATGCGCGCGATGCGCGAACCGTCTATTTCGATGTCGCCGCGTACGAAGCGATGCCGGAGCGAATCGAAGTACACCGTATCGACGATCGCCCATCGAGCCGTTTCGCAAGCGCCGAACTCGACCATGCCCATATTTCACCGTCCCTGCATCGCAATCGCGGCGGCGTGGGGCATCGAGCTCACGTCGGGCGAGGCGCCGGCGGCCAGCAACGGCACCACGACCTTCGCGAGCGCCTCCCCGACCAGCTTGTGGGCGAACGGCGTGAAGTGGACATCCTTCTCGAAGCGAAGCATTCGTCTGACTTCGGCCGGGTGCCGCTGCAGGTCGTCGACGACGTGATAGACGGGCACGTCGATCGATTGGGCGAGTTCGTCGAAGCGCTTTCTGACGTCCCTGTAGCTGGCCGTTTCCTCGACGTATTGATACACGGGCACGACCGCGATCACCGCCGGCACCTTGAGCTCCGACACCCACCGTCTAA
>DATGHJ010000278.1:0-3114 GCA_035308085.1 Trinickia sp.
GCTACGGCGCAAATTCTAAAGGCTAATGGGCAAGATTCACGAATGCTTTGCGCAGATCAACGGCTCGGAGCGCAAGTCGTATAGGCAAAAGCATCATATAGCGATATAGAAGCCCACTCCGCCAAGCCAAGTCATTTTTACCGATGGCGCGAATACGTTTTCTAAATCGCTTGCCATTGGTTCTCAGCTATTGGCTTTCATTATGCGAGCCCAATAAACGGCCGCGCATTATACCTCGATTGCGCGGCGAATGACCCTGGCGCGTAGACTGCGGGCCCCATCGCACTTCGTCGAGATCCCGGATGCCGCCTTCTCTGCCGTTCCCGCCTGAAAGCATCTGCACAGACCGCTTCGTGCTGCGTGCAGCGCGAAGCGCTCACCGCTGCGATCGAATTCATGTTCGACGGCGGCGGCCCGCACCGTTTCATCGCGAACTTGACCGTCGCTGATCAATCCGGCTGAGCCATGATTAAACAAAACAGGCGGCGCTCGTTGAGCGTCGCCTGTTCGTTGTTAAAGACCAACCGCTTGAGCGGCCGCGGTTGCGCCGGCTATCGAGCGGCTATTGAGCGGCTATTGAGGCAACACCTCACCGCGTGTTTCGGGCGCAAACGGAATGATGAAGAGCCCGACCACGAAAGCAACGGCCGTCAGCGCGATCGGCAAGCCAAGCGTATGCGTGTGCAGCACCGCCGCGCCGAGCACGAAGTTCACGCCCGCCCCGACGAACCGTCCGAACGACGTGCAGAACGCAAACGCGGTCGCGCGCACGCGCGTTTCGAACTGCTCGGGCAGCCACAAGCTGAAAAGCGCGAAATTGCCACCGAAGAAACCGAGCACGAAAAGCCAGGCGATGAACGGCGCAAGACCATTGGGCAGATAGAACGCCCAGCCGAAACTCCCCGCAATCGATACCGCCATCCCCGCAAAATAAATCGCAAGCGTCTTCCTGCGCCCGACTTGCTCCGCGAGCCAAGGCAATACCAGACAGCCCAGTATCGTGCCGATCGACAACAAGCCCGTTGCCAGCGACGCCGTCTTGATCGCGCCGTTTTTGTCCATGCCCGCCTTCGTCGCGAGCTGAATCACCGCCGACGGTTCATAGACCGCCCCCGCCCACAAGCCCACGATGGCGATCGTCAAGAGCGCGCAAGCCACCCAGGTGCGGCGCCGATAGTGCGGACCAAAGATCTCGCGCAACGGCTTCACATGAACCTTCGTGCTCGCCTCGGCCTTCTGCCACTTCTCCGTTTCCTTCACGCGCGTCAACACCAGAATCGCGACGAAGGCCGGCACCGCGCCCGTCAGGAACATGGCGCGCCAGCCGAAATGCACGCCGACCGTATAGTTGAGCGCCGCCGCCAAAAAGAAGCCGGCGTAGTAGCCGGTCTGCAAGTAGCCCGCGCCCATCTTGCGCCGGTCCTCGGGCCACGACTCGGCAACATAGGTGCCCGCCAGCGCCCATTCGCCGCCGATCCCGACACCCGCGATAAAGCGGAAGATCGCGAGCTCCCACACGTTCTGCGCCATGGCCGAAAGCCCCGTGAAGATCGCGAACGTAAAAATCGTGCCGGCCAGCACCTTCGTGCGTCCGAAGCGGTCGGCAATCGGCCCCCAAATGAACGACAAGCCCCAGCCGACGAGAAACAGCGCGAACAACAGCGAGCCGGCAAGCCCGACATTGGCTGGCGTCGCCGCATAGCCCGAACGCGGCAGCAACTCGGTCAGCGCGGGCGTCAGCACGAGCGCGTAGATGAACGAGTCCATCCCGTCGAGCGTCCAGCCAGTCCACGCCCCCCAAAACCCCGCGATCTGCGAACGATTGAGCGGGGTGCGTTGTCGCGCGAGCCTCGCGCGTTCCGTCATTGAACTCATCTTGCTCCTCCGGTGATACGGTTGAACGTCTAGACTCAACTCAAATGAACTCGCGAGCGTGCGGCGGATGCCGCGACGCTCGCGTCGGATACGTGCCGGACCTCGGTTTTGTTAGCGGGTTTTTCCCGTTGTCGAGTTCGTATTTTATATATAATATTTTGCATCATGAATGACGCAACGACTCGTTTTCCCCTAGACGACCCGTCCGGCGCGAATGCGCTGCCTGGCACGATTTCTGTCGCGGAACGCGCGAGCGCGTCGCGGATGATCGCCAACGCGCTGCGCGCGGCGATCGTCGACGGCACCCTCGCGCCTGGCGCACCGCTGCGCCAAGACGCTATCGCACGGCACTTTTCGGTCAGCGCGATTCCCGTGCGCGAAGCGCTGCGTCAGCTCGAAAGCGAAGGCTGGGCGAAGGTCGAGATCAACAAGGGAGCGACCGTCGCGCCCTTGTCCGCCGACGAGGCGCGCGAAATCTACGAGATCCGCGCCGCGCTCGAGAGCCTCGCGATCGGCCTCGCGATTCCCGCTCACACGCGTGCCTCGCTGCAACATGCGGAGGCGCTGTGCAAGGCCGCAACGGCAGAATCGGACCCATCGCTCTATGTCGCGCGCAACGAAGCGTTTCATATGAGCCTCTATGCGCCTGCCGCGCGGCCGCAACTGTTCGAATTGATCGGCGTGCTGCACCGGCGCGGCGAACGCTATCTGCGGCTCAAGTTCGGCCTGCCGTCGTACAAGGGCCAGTCCGATCGCGAACACACAGCGCTGCTCAAGGCCGTGCGCAGGCACGATATCGCCGCGGCGCAATTGCTCGTCACCGAGCATCTGCTCGACACCGGCGACCTGCTGCATCGTTTCCTCCGCGAAAACGCGGAGGCCGTGAGCGCCGCCAATGCTCCGTCCAAAACTCGCAAGCCGCGCGCCAAAGGCGAGCGCGCCACCTCCGGGAGTTGAACCGCCGATGAATCGCCCAGCCTTCACCTCGTCCGTCGCACCCGCTGCCCGCTCTTGGACCACGCTGCGCGATGAAAAAGCGCGGCGCCTTGCGGCCATCGCGCCCTGGCTCGAAGACCGCGTGCTGCCGCGCGAGCGCATCGTCGCCGCGCTCGAAGCGCTAATTTGCCCGGGCGATCGCGTGGCGCTCGAAGGCGACAATCAAAAGCAGGCCGATTTTCTGTCACGCTCGCTCGCGAAAGTCGATCCGCACAAAGTGCATGACATTCACTTGCTGATTTC
>DATGHJ010000279.1:0-5387 GCA_035308085.1 Trinickia sp.
TCGGACGAACAGTCGCGCAGTTGCGGGCGAGGTTGGCGGAAAGGCCGGGTATGGAGCTAGCTTCATCATTCTATAACTTGGATGCAGCGGAGCGAGCTATTTCGGAGGTGATGCGAGCCAACGTGTTGCGCATCGAGAGATGGGCGACATCGAATCCAAAATACAAGCTAACTTTGACGAAAAAAATTTCTGCCGATGTTGGATATGGAGTCTTAAGAGGGGAAGCCAATCCAATAAAACTAAATAATGTGAAGGTGGTCTTGAAATATGAGTCATACAACGGGCAGCCTTATTACGTACTTACATCATATTTGGAAAAATGATTCCATGGACTATGCGTTCGAAAACTATGAAATCAGATCAAACATATCCTGAACTCGATCAATTGTTTGGCGGGTACCTCAATCAAGACTATTACTACATAGGGGAGACCATTGAGGAAATTGTCACATGTTATAAAAATGAAATCACGCCGTCTATGCGCCAAGCCGTGTTAGCCGAGATTGAAAAATTTAAGCGAGAACATTCAGAGGATCTGGATGCAGAATTTTATAAAATCTACGGTTGTGCTTTCAATCCTAAGTTGTGGGGTCACACGACCGCCTCGTTCTTTGATGAGATGAAGCACATCCTACAGAGATGAGCGACCGCGAGAGCGGTGGTGCCGATTGGCATCGCAAGGATGCTCAAGGCCATGCGTGAGGGCAGCGTCGCCATGGCCGGATCGATTTGACGCCGCCATTTAACTTATTCGAGAGATATCCAAGATGATTCCAACAATAAATTTCTGTTTTGAAAAATGCATCGCTGAAATTAGATTCTCTCTAATCACCGACGATTCAAATGATATGTCGCGAGTTTTGTCCAGATTCGGATTGAAACCTGACGAATCATTGCTTACGGCACAGAGTCGCGAAAGCGCCATTGCCATCCTTTCAAAATTGGTATGGAAAGGTCAAGCCTACGAAACCGAATGCATGCCAAAAGAATTGGCTGAATCCATCGCGAAGAAAATAATATCGGAAAATGAATCGACCACCAGTCGTTATTTTTCAAACAAGGACGATGCCGAATCGAATAGTTGGTCCCAGCTTACCGAATCAACTTTCGACTCCGGGGTTATTGTGTCCAGTGACAACGGAAGGTATTTTTGCATTTGGTTTGAGGATGAAGACTGATTCTCGGAGTTTGGAACACAATTTAATCCTGAGTTATGGGGTTACACGACCGACTCATTTCTTGACGAACTAAAAAAGCTGCTCCAAGAGTAGTTGGCCGCGTTATCCACTTTCACACTCAGCTGACCACCAAAAACGCAAAACCCCGTGAGCGCAACCGCCCACGGGGTTTTCCTGATGTTCACACGACGCGCAGCCGACACGCGTCGCGTTACAACACCCAAACTGCCCCAGCCATCACTTCCCGCCAATGCTCTGCAGCGGCGTCCACTTGCCGTCGACGACCTTGTACATCGTGATGCCGCCGTTCTTCAGGTCGCCCTTCGTGTCATACGCGAGGTGCGCAGTCGTCACAGCCGGCATGTCGGTCTGCGCCAGCACCGGCAGATACTTCGCCGGGTCGGTCGAGTTCGCCTTCTTCATCGCCGAGAACATCGCCATCGCACCGTCGTAGGCGTACGGCGAGTACGTCTGCACGTCTTCGTTGAAGCGCTTCTTGTACTTCGCGACGTAGTCCTTGCCGCCCGGCATGTCTTCCAGCGGGAGACCCGCGAGCGATGCGATCGTGCCGTTTGCCGCGTCGCCCGCGACTTGCAGGAACGTCGGCGTGTGGACCATTTCGCCGCCCATCAGCGGGGCCTTCATGCCCAGCGTCTTCATCTGCTTGACCATCGGGCCCGCTTGCGAATCCGCGCCGCCGTAGTAGATCAGATCCGGCTGCGCCGCCTTCAACTTCGTCAGAATCGCCTTGAAGTCGACCGCCTTGTCGTTCGTGAATTCACGGTCGACGATCGTCGCGCCCGATGCCTTCGCAGCCTTCTCGAACTGGTCGGCGAGACCCTGGCCGTAGGCCGTGCGGTCGTCGACGATCGCGATCTTCTTCAGGCCGAGGTTCTTGACCGCGAAAGCGCCGGCCACCGAGCCTTGCTGCGTGTCGGAGGTCATCATGCGGAACGTGGTCTTGAAGCCTTGCGTCGTGTATTCAGGCGCCGTCGCCATCGCGATTTCGGGGATGCCCGCGTTCGCGTAGATGCGCGAAGCCGGGATCGTCGTGCCCGAGTTGAAGTGGCCGAGCATGCCTTTGATGCCGTCGTCGACGAGCTTCTGCGCGACGGTCGTGCCGGTGCGCGGGTCAGCCTGGTCGTCGGCTGCGTCGAGCACGAATTTCACCGGCTTGCCGCCGATCACCGGCTTCGTCGCGTTAATGTCTTCGATCGCGAGCGTGATGCCGTTCTTGAAGTCTGCCCCGTAGTGCGCCTGCGCGCCAGTCATCGGACCAGCAAAACCGATCTTCACTTCGTCGGCTTGTTGTGCGTGCGCAGTCCCCGCCAGCGACAGTGCGGCAACCAGCGTTGCGCCTGCCAGCTGTTTCATCGTGTGTTGCATAGCTTCTCCTAGGTACCAAGGTGGTGTTGGAGCGGCTTCGGGGTGGCCTTGCCGCTTCCGTTTTTTGAATCGAAGGGATGAGGGTCGCTCAGCCGATCGTCATCAAATTCGCATTGCCGCCTGCCGCGGCCGTGTTCACGCTGACCGAGCGCTCGGTCAGCAAGCGTTCGAGCGCGTAGTCTTCGTCGCCGTTTTCGAGCGAGCCCGCCGCCACACCCTGAACCGAGACGATCGGGCCAGGACGCTTCGCGACTTCCTTCACGATGGCGAGCAGCTCGTCGCTGTCGCCTTCGAAGAGGACGGCGTCGAACTCGCCCTCGCTATTCTTCTTGACGCTCGCATAAGCCCTGAGCGACGCGGGAAGCGCCGCGACCAGCTGCTCGCCCGCCGCGCCCGAGAACAACGCGCGGTTGCCCGTGGCCAGCACCGCCGCGAACTGCGCACGGGCGCCGCTGGCCGTCGTGGGCACGCAGGATACCGTACCGCGCGCGCCAAGCGTATAAGTGTTGCGCTCGCCGGTTGGTCCGGGCAGCACCGCGGTTGCGCCCGCGAGCACGTGCGAGAGGTAGCCGTCGCAGCGCGCGGCCAGCGCCGGCTCGCGCTCGGCGATCAGCCAGTCACGCAGCTCAGTGAGCGCGGCGCTGGACGTCGAACCGTTGCCGTTACTGTTACCCGCGGCCGAGTCGACCACGAGCGCAGAAGCTAGCGACTTCGGCAGCCCCGCCGGGCGCTTGGCAAGCAGACGCTGCAGATAGAGCGCGCCGCCGGCCTTCGGCCCCGTGCCCGACAAGCCTTCGCCGCCGAACGGCTGCACGCCGACCACCGCGCCGATCACGTTGCGGTTCACATAGATGTTCCCGACGTGCGCGCGGCTGATCACGTGCGCGATCGTCTCGTCGATACGCGTGTGGATGCCGAGCGTGAGGCCGTAGCCGGTCGCCCTGATCTGCTCGAGCAGCTTGTCCAGCGCGCTGCGGCGATAGCGAATCACGTGCAGCACCGGGCCGAACACTTCGCGCTTCAACTCATCGATGCTGTCGAGTTCGATCAGCGTCGGCGGCACGAACGTGCCTTGCGCACAGCCCTCCGGCATCGTCAGTTGCGTGACCGTGCGCCCCTTCTCGCGCAGCGCGGCGACGTGCGTGTCGATCGTGCGCTTCGCTTCGGCGTCGATCACCGGGCCGACATCGGTAGAGAGGCGATCGGGGTTGCCGATCGCGAGCTCTTGCATCGCGCCCTTCAACATCGTGAGCGTGCGATCGGCGACGTCGTCCTGCAGGCACAGCACGCGCAGCGCGGAGCAGCGCTGGCCGGCCGAGTCGAACGACGACTGCAACACGTCCGCGACCACTTGCTCAGCCAACGCCGACGAATCGACGATCATCGCGTTCTGCCCGCCCGTCTCGGCGATCAGCGGAATCGGCTTGCCGTCCGCATCGAGGCGTTCCGACAACGTCTTGTTGATGAGGCGCGCGACTTCGGTCGAACCCGTGAACATCACGGCGCGCGTGCGATGGTCAGCGACGAGCGCCGCGCCCACCGTCTCGCCGTTGCCCGGCAACAGTTGCACGGCGCCCGCCGGCACGCCGGCTTCGCGCAGGATGCGCACCGCTTGCGCGGCGATCAGCGGCGTCTGCTCGTCCGGCTTCGCGATCACCGTGTTGCCGGCGGCGAGCGCCGCGGCCACTTGGCCCATGAAAATCGCGAGCGGGAAGTTCCACGGGCTGATGCAGACCACGGGGCCGAGCGGCCTATGCGTATCGTTCGAAAATTCGTTGCGGATCTGCGTCGAGTAGTAGCGCAGGAAGTCGATGGCTTCGCGAATCTCGGCGACCGAGTTCGACAGCGACTTGCCCGCTTCGCGCACCACGAGGCCCATCAGCGTGTGCATCTGCGCTTCGAGCAGATCGGCGGCGCGCGCGAGGCAATCGGCGCGCGCTTCGACCGGCGTCGCCTGCCAGATCGGCGCGGCGGCCACGGCGTTCGCGAGCGCGGCGCTCACGTGCTCCGAAGTCGCTTCGACGACCGTGCCGACGAGGTCGCGATGATCGGCCGGATTGCGCACGTTGCGCGCCCCTTCGGCGCCGACGGCGATCTCATCGTTTTCGAGCATCGGCATCGCGCGCCACGGATGATGCGCACTCGCCAGCAACGCCGACGACAGCGACGCAAGCCGATGTTCGTTCGACAGATCGAGCCCCATCGAATTGAGGCGCTCGGCGCCATACAGATTGCGCGGCAGCGGAATCTTCGCGTGCGGCGCGCCGAGCGGCGTGATCTTCGACGCTTCTTCGATCGGATCGGCAACGAGCTCCTTGACCGGCACGCTCTCATCGGCGATGCGGTTCACGAACGACGTATTCGCGCCGTTCTCGAGCAGGCGCCGCACGAGGTAGGCGAGCAGCGTCTCGTGCGTGCCGACCGGCGCGTACACACGGCACGGACGATTCAGCTTGTCGCGGCCCGTCACTTCTTCGTAGAGCGGCTCGCCCATGCCGTGCAGGCACTGGAATTCGTATTGGCCGGGGTAGTAGTTCTGTCCCGCGAGGTGATAGATCGCCGACAGCGTGTGGGCGTTGTGCGTCGCGAACTGCGGATACACCGCATCGGGCGCGCCGAGCAGCTTCTTCGCGCAAGCGAGGTACGACACATCGGTGTAGATCTTGCGCGTGTAGACCGGATAGCCTTCGAGGCCGTCGAGTTGCGCGCGCTTGATTTCGCTATCCCAGTACGCGCCCTTCACGAGCCGCACCATCACGCGATGGCGACTGCGCCGCGCGAGATCGATCACATAGTCGATCACGAACGGGCAGCGCTTCTGAT
>DATGHJ010000280.1:0-3570 GCA_035308085.1 Trinickia sp.
GTGCCGAACGCCGGTGCTGTCGAACCGGCCCAGTCGCGCCACCCGGACTTTGCGCGCGCTCCATTCTAACTGCGGGCTACTCATTGCGGCGTTTGGGCCCGATGGCGGCGCTTTGCCGTTCGCGTGCGGGCGCGGCGATCACGGCATCGTGTGATGCGGTCGATTGTCCGATCTGCGTGGATGCGCTCTGAGTTTGGGAGGTCGGGCGGCGCGCTCGCGCGCTTGGGCGAGCGTTGTCGAATGCCGGCGTCGCTGATGCGTCAGAAGCCGTATGAGAGGGCGTGAGACGTTGTTATGAAGCGATCACGGCAAGCCGCAGGGGGTGACTGCGGCCCTCGTGTCGCGTGCGGGTCTGGACGTCAGTGGCAGCGCTTCTCCCAATGATTATGCACGCGCACCTTATGGCAGACGGGATGGTGATGATGCATGTCATCAGCATAGGCGGGCGCGATGCTGCCGATCGTGACGACGGCGGCGACCAGGGCGAGGAGGGCTTGCTTCATGACGACTCCATTTGACGGGGATCGCTATGCTAGCAGCGGCGTGTGACATTCAGCAGATATGGAAAACCCAGTGCGCATGGTTACAACGTGTTCGGCAACTGCAAACCCGGTGCAGGCCGCTTGGAAGGCACGCAGTCTGCTGCTCACAAAAGGCCGGTGCATAACGGTGCCAGCAACGTGGAAGAAGGGAGCAGATATGAACAAGACTCAGTTGAAGGGCGTCGCTCAAAAGGTGAAGGGCAAAGTCAACGCGTCCGTTGGACGCGCAACGGGAAATCCGGCGCGGGAACTCAAGGGAATCGTTCAGAAGGGACTCGGCGGCATACAGAAAGCCGTCGGCGACGAAAAGGAGCGGATGAAGCGGCGGGGACGGTAAGCGACTGGATCGGGCACGCGGCTTGCCCGTCGTGATCCGCCAAAATGCAGAGGAAACAGCAAGAACTTGCGCGCCGTGCTAGGTCTGCCGAAGAGATTGTCCTACAGTGCACATGCGCGATCCTCGCGCATGCGATCGTGTTTTGGCCGCCCGGTTGATTCGGCGGCCTTTTTGTTTTTGCGGAGAGCAGGATTGAGCTTCCTGTCGTCGTCGGGTAGGGGTTCGCCGGCGACGCGCTCGAACGACAAAAGTCGATAACCCGATCAGCCTTGCGGCTTGGCGAGGACTTTCGAAAACGAGGGGGAATCGGGAGAAGTAGAGTGGGGTGGCTGATGGGACTCGAACCCACGACGACAGGAATCACAATCCTGGACTCTACCAACTGAGCTACAGCCACCACTGACACTTGCTGCTTGGCTTGCCAGAACTGGCTTGCCGATCAATCAAGAAGCGAGATTATACGAACATAGATTGGGCTTGCCAAGCCCCTTAATCGATAAATTCGATCGGCTCGCGCAAATAATTGCGTGCCTCGTCGAAGATCGCCAGATCGCGGGCGGCGAGCTTCTTGTTGTCCGACAGCACGCGGCGCCAGCCGCGCGCGCCCGCCACGCCGCGATAGAGTCCGAGCGCGTGGCGCGTGATCGCGCCGAGGAACGTGCCGCCCGCAAGCTCGTCCGCGCAGTAGCGGATCAGGTCCGCTTCGATCTCTTCGCGCGTGCGCGGCGGCTCGGTCGCGCCGTAGAAGCGCGCGTCGACCTCGGCCAGCACGTAGGGATTGTGGTACGCCTCGCGCCCGAGCATCACGCCATCGACGTGCTGCAAATGCGCGTCGACTTCGTCGAGCGTCTTGATGCCGCCGTTGATGATGATCTCGAGCGCCGGGAAATCGCGCTTCAGGCGATACGCGTACTCGTACTTGAGCGGCGGGATTTCGCGGTTTTCCTTTGGCGACAGGCCCTTCAGGATCGCGTTGCGCGCATGCACGATGAAGACTTCGCAGCCCGCCTCGGCGATCGTGCCCACGAAATCACGCACGAATTCGTAGTCTTCGACGGCGTCGACGCCAATCCGATGCTTGACTGTCACCGGAATCGACACGGCATCGCGCATCGCCTTCACGCAATCGGCGACGAGCTGTGGCTCGTTCATCAGGCATGCGCCGAATGCGCCGCGCTGCACGCGCTCGGACGGGCAGCCGCAATTCAGGTTGATCTCGTCGTAGCCCCATTGTTCGCCGAGTTTCGCCGAGCGCGCGAGGTCGTCGGGCTCGCTTCCGCCGAGTTGCAGCGCGACCGGCGCTTCCTCAACCGAGAACGCGAGATGGCGCGCGACGTCGCCGTAAAGCAAAGCGCCGGTCGTCACCATCTCCGTGTACAGCCACGTATGGCGCGAGATCAGCCGGTGCAGCGAGCGGCAGTGACGGTCCGTCCAATCCATCATGGGCGCTACCGATACGCGGCGGGGACTGGAACGAGGCAATGACGTCATGGGAAAAATTGGCCGTGAAAGGCGGGGAGCAAGCAGGTGCGGCCGCAAATCAATCGGGCTCGGCGCGCAATTCAGGCCGCAATTTTACCGCAATGGCGCCGTTTCCCGCCTGACGTGCCCGCTCACGTGCGCGCCCGCGTCTCGATCGAGCCCGAACACGTCGAAGACTCCAGCGAACCCGAGCGCCGCGACGAACAGGAATGCGAGTGCGAAATCGGCAGGCGTGCTCGGTTGCGCCGAATGGCCGTGCAGCCAGGTCGCAGCGCGCAGCGCGATCGCGCCGAACGCGACCCCCATGCCCATCGTCATCTGGTTCAGCGTGCTCGCAAGCGTCGAGGCGCCGCTCATTTGCGGCTTGGGCACGTCGGCGAAGCTCAGCGTGTTGAGCGCGGTGAACTGCAGCGAGCGCGACAGGCCGCTGACGAACAGCACGGCGACGATCCAGAAATAAGGCGTCGAGGGCGTGAGCAGGCTCATTGCCGCGAGCGTCGCTGCGGCGAACGCGCCGTTCGCGAGCAGCACCGAGCGAAAGCCGAAGCGCCTCATGACGGGCGTCGTGACGACTTTCATCGCCAAGTTGCCTGCGAACACCGCGAGCGTCAGCAGCCCCGAATGGAATGCGTTCATGCCGAACCCGACCTGGAACATCAATGGCAGCAGAAACGGCACGACGCTGATCGAGATGCGAAAGAGCGATCCACCTGTCATCGAGACGGCGAAGGTCGTCACGCGGAACGCCGACAAATCGACGAGGGGACTGCGCGCGCGCCGCAGATGCACGAGCGCCACGGCGCCGGCCACGCCGCCCGCGGTCAGGAACACGAGCGCTTCGCGCCACGGCGCACCGGTCCTGCCGATCAGTTCGGTCGCGTACAGGAGCGTTGTGCATGCGAATCCGCACAAAACGAAGCCGAGCGTGTCGAACGGGCGATGCGCGTCTTCGCGCGCGTTGCCGATGAAGCGCCAGGCGAGCGCGATGCCGATCAGGCCGAGCGGCAGGTTCAGGTAGAAGATCCAACGCCACGACGAATAGGTCGTGATGAAGCCGCCGAGCGGCGGGCCGATCACGGGCGCGACGAGCCCGGGCCATGTGATGATCGCAATCGCGCGCATCAGGTCTTCCTTGCGCGTCGCCCGCAGCACCGCTAGCCTGCCCACCGGGACCATCATCGCGCCGCCGATGCCTTGCACGACGCGTGC
>DATGHJ010000281.1:0-5102 GCA_035308085.1 Trinickia sp.
GTGGCGGCAAGACCGCGAGGATCGGCGCGTACACGATCAAGCTGGGCCGCGCCACCATCACCGATCTGTCGGGCGCAAGCGCGCAGCAGGAAGCAGTGCTCTCGTCGGCCGACAAGAAGACGTGGGCGGCATCGACCGATCCCGTGGCGATGACTGCGGGCGGCGCGCAGTTCTACTCGGCGGGCTCGGCGGCCGCCGGCGCGACGCCGGCGAAGGGCAAGACGTTCCTCTTCCCGGTGACCGTGAAGGCGGCCTTGAACAACACGGACAACATGCCGGTAACGTCGAACGTCGCACTCGACGGTTCTGCTACGTTCACCGTGTCGTACAACTAAGCTGATGGCGGGCAGGCCCGGCACACGCGTGCCGGGCCTGCTGCTGTTCTAAGCCACTTGCCGCCCATCCTCGGGCAGCCGCCAATCGATCGGTTTTTGCCCGTGCGCTTCGAGATACTCGTTCGCCAAGACGAAATGCCTGCACCCGAGAAACCCGCGATGCGCGGAGAGCGGCGACGGATGCGGCGCCTCCAAAACGCAGTGCCTGTCTTTGTGCCTTCCGTCGAGCAACCCACGCTTTGCCTGCGCATGCGAACCCCACAACATGAACACCAGCCCCTCGTGACGCATCGCGAACTCATGAATCAGCGTGTCGGTGCATTTCTCCCAGCCGCGCTTCGCGTGGCTCGCGGCTGAACCACGCTCAACGGTCAGCACCGTGTTCAACAACAGCACGCCTTGCTTCGCCCACGCGTCGAGACAGCCGTGGCGCGGCGTCTCGTAGCCAAAACTCGTCCCGATTTCCTTGAAGATGTTGCGCAGCGACGGCGGCGGTCGCACCGCCGCCGGCACCGAGAACGCGAGCCCGTGCGCCTGCGGATGCCCGCGGTCCTCGCCGTGATACGGGTCCTGGCCGAGGATTACCACCTTCACGTCGTCCGGGCTCGTCAGGCGCAGCGCGCGGAATACGTCGGCGGGGTAGATGATCTTGCCCGCTGCGCGTTCGCTGTCAACGAAACGGCACAGCGGCGCGTATGCGTCGCTCTCGATAAACGGCCGGAGATGCGCGCGCCACGCAGGCGGCAGCGCGTCGAACTGGGCTTCCAGAGAATCGGTGGAGGGCGCCGGTGCGGCCGGCGGCGCAGCGTCGTCGAACAGCGAGGCTTGCGCCACGCGGGAAGGGGAGCGGGAGGGCGGCACGGTCAACCCTCGCGCAAGCGATAGCCGCGCTGCGCCTTGCTGGTGTCGTCCGGGGCGATACCCGGCAGCGCCGCCGCCAGTTCGGCATGAAGCGAGTGCAACGCCGCTTCATCGCCATGCTTCAGTTCGAGTTCGATTTCGCTAATCGGTGCACGGCGGGTTTCACCGCCCACGACGGCAGTGATTTCGCCTTGGTCGATCGCGGCTTCGATTTCGGTGTCGCTGTGAACGACGCGCCAAAGCGTGCGCGTGAAATTCGTGCTGAAGAGTTCGATCAACTCCGGTGCCGCAGCGCGCAGCGCGTTTGCGGAGGCGGCATCGTCGCACGCCGCGGCGAGCGCATCGATGTCCAGGCCTTCGCCTGCCACCGGGATTTCCCATTCATGCCGCCGATGCAGCCCGCCCTCGGCGCTGCCGACAGTCTTGTAAGTCTGCAGCCAGCCGTGCGGCGATTTTCGCAAGCGCAGCGCGCTCTTCGACTTCGCAAGCGCGAGCGTCGGCGTATCGAAGTAGTCATTCGTCAGTTGAACATGAATGCCGGCTTTGCCCGTCCGCGCTACGAAGAATTCTGTGGCCGCACCGACCCGGTCGGGCGGCAACGCAAGCTTGATTTCACGTTCGATGCTCATGGCAGTGGCGACCTTGGCCAAGAATCAGAAAAACATCCGAGCAAGCTCTGCACCGGGTTCTTCGGCGCGCATGAACGCTTCGCCGACAAGAAAAGTATGCACCGAAAGCTCGCGCATCCGCTCGACGTCCGCGCGCGACAGGATGCCCGATTCGGTCACGACGATGCGGTCTTCCGAGATCGAGTCGAGCATGCCGATCGTGGTTTGGAGCGTGGTTTCGAACGTGCGCAAATTGCGGTTGTTGATGCCGATGAGCGGCGTCTTGAGCGTGAGCGCCTCCCTGAGTTCGGCGCTGTCGTGCACTTCGACGAGCACCGCGAGGCCCAGCGAATGCGCGAGCGCTTCGAGGTCCTGCATCTGCGAGGTTTCGAGTGCGGCGGCGATCAGCAGGATCGCATCAGCGCCCATCGCGCGGGCTTCGACGATCTGATACGGATCAACAATAAAGTCTTTGCGCAGCGCCGGCAGATCGCACGCGGCGCGCGCTTCTTCCAGATAGGCAGCGCTGCCTTGAAAGAACTGCACGTCGGTCAGCACCGACAAGCATGCCGCGCCGTGCTTCGCGTACGAGCGCGCGATGTCGGCGGGCACGAAATGCTCGCGCAGCACGCCTTTCGACGGGCTCGCCTTCTTGACTTCGGCGATGACCGCGGCCTTGCCGGCCGCGTGCTTCGCACGCAGTGCGCCGACGAAGTCGCGCTTGTCGCGCGCAGACGCTTCGAGGCGTAGCTCTTCCAGCGGCGCGCTTTGCCGCGCCACTCGGACTTCCTCGCGCTTGACCGCAATGATGCGTTCCAGAATGTCGCTCATAGTTCTCGATTCCGTTCCCGTAGTAATTGTTGGCGCGGCTTAGTTTGCGGCCTTCGGCTTGAATTGCTGCGTGAAGCGCACGAGTTCGTCGACCTTCGCACGCGCCTTGCCGCTCGCGATCGCTTCGCGCGCGAGTTGGATGCCGTCCGCGATCGATGCCGACACGTTCGCCGCGTAAAGCGCGGTGCCTGCATTCAGCGTGACGATCTCGCGCGCGACGCCCGGCGTGTTGTCGAGCGCTTCGAGCAGCATCGCCTTCGATTCGATCGCATCCTCGACCTTCAGCGTGCGGTTCGACACCATCTGCAAGCCGAAATCCTCGGGATGGATCTCGTACTCGTGCACCTCACCGTCGCGCAGTTCGCCGACGAGCGTCGCCGCGCCGAGCGAAACCTCGTCCATGCCGTCCTTGCCGTACACGACTAGAACGTGCTTGGCGCCGAGCCGCTGCATCACGCGGACCTGGATACCGACGAGATCCGGGTGGAACACACCCATCAGCTGATTCGGCGCGCTTGCGGGATTCGTCAGCGGCCCGAGAATATTGAAGATCGTCCGCACGCCGAGTTCGCGGCGCACCGCGGCGATGTTCTTCATCGCCGGGTGATGGTTCGGCGCGAACATGAAGCCCATGCCGGTCTCGGCGATCGATGCGGCCACTTGGTCCGGCTGCAGATCGATATTGACGCCGAGCGCTTCGAGCACGTCGGCGCTGCCCGACTTGCTCGACACGCCGCGATTGCCGTGCTTCGCGACTTTTGCGCCGGCGGCGGCCGTGACGAACATCGTCGCCGTCGAGATGTTGAATGTATGCGAGCCATCGCCGCCGGTGCCGACGATGTCGACGAAATTCGAGTTGTCGGCAACCTCGACGTGATTCGCGAATTCGCGCATCACAGTCGCGGCCGCGGCGATTTCGCCGATCGTCTCCTTCTTCACGCGCAAGCCGGTGATGATCGCCGCCGCCATCACTGGCGACAGATCCCCGCGCATGATGAGCCGCATCAAATGCAGCATTTCGTCATGGAATATCTCGCGGTGTTCGATCGTGCGCTGCAACGCTTCCTGTGGGCTGATGGTCATGATCTCGTCCCTCTTCATGCGCTGCGGCGCGCGCCGGCGGCTTTCGCGCTTTTCACGAAGTTTTCGAGCAGCGCATGGCCGTGCTCGGACAGAATCGATTCCGGATGGAATTGCACGCCTTCGATCGCGAATTCCTTGTGGCGCACGCCCATGATCTCGCCGTCGTCGGTCCAGGCGGAAATCTCGAGGCAGTCCGGCAGCGATTCGCGCTCGATCGCAAGCGAGTGGTAGCGCGTGATGTTGAAATGCTTCGGCAGGTCGGCGAATACGCCTTTGCAGTCCGTTTCGATCTGGCTCACCTTGCCGTGCATGATTGTCTTCGCGCGCACGACGCGCCCGCCGAACGCTTCGCCAATCGCCTGATGGCCCAGGCACACTCCGAGAATCGGCTTCTTGCCGGCGAAGTGCTTCAGAACGTCGAGCGTGATGCCCGCGTGCTGCGGGTTGCTCGGTCCGGGCGACAGGCAGATGCGCTCGGGGTCGAGCTTCTCGATCTCCTCGATCGTGATTTCGTCGTTGCGATGGGTCCGCACGTCTTCGCCGAGTTCGCCGAAGTACTGGACCAGGTTATAGGTGAACGAATCGTAGTTGTCGATCATCAGCAGCATGGTCTTGTCTCCGGTCAGAAGTCGCTATCGAGGCCGTCTTGCACTTGCTCGGCGGCGCGCAGCACGGCGCGCGCCTTGTTCTCGGTCTCTTGCCATTCGGATTCGGGCACCGAATCCGCGACAATCCCCGCCGCCGCTTGCACATACAAATTGCCGTTGTGGATGAGGCCGGTGCGGATCGCAATCGCCAGATCCATCTCGCCCGTGAACGACAAGTAGCCGACGGCGCCGCCATAGAGCCCGCGCTTGACCGGCTCCAGCTCGTCGATCAGTTCCATCGCGCGCACCTTCGGCGCGCCCGAAAGCGTGCCGGCCGGGAACGTCGCGCGCAGCACGTCGAAGTTGGTCGTGCCCGGCTTCAGCTTGCCTTCGACCGAGCTCACGATGTGCTGCACATGCGAGTACTTTTCGATGACCATCTTGTCCGTGACCGCCACCGAGCCGATCTGCGCGATGCGGCCGACGTCGTTGCGCGCGAGGTCGATCAGCATCACGTGCTCGGCGATTTCCTTCGGGTCGTTCAGGAGTTCGGTGGCGAGCTCGGCATCGCGCTCCGGCGTATTGCCGCGCGGACGCGTGCCTGCGAGCGGACGGATCGTGACGATCCGATCTTCGCCGCGTTTTTCCTGGCGCACCAGAATTTCCGGCGACGCGCCGACCACATGGAATTCGCCGAAATTGTAGTAATACATGTATGGCGACGGGTTCAGCGAACGCAGCGCGCGGTACAGGGAGAGGGGGTTGTCGCGATACGGTTTGATCAGACGCTGACCGAC
>DATGHJ010000282.1:0-16256 GCA_035308085.1 Trinickia sp.
TTGAGCGAGCAGAACATTCTTGGTCTGGCCATGCATGGGGGGTAACGATGTCAGGCGATGGGAAGCAAAACTCGAAAGTCGAGGCGGCACGGCGCAAGCGGCCGTTGCCGTCGATCATGTGGGCAAGCGCCGTGCTTGCCGTGGCAGCGTCGATCGGCGTGCCGGGATTCGCGTCACGCGCCAATGTGGCCGATATCGGTTTGCAAATCGCGATGCTCGTGATGATCGCGATGCCAATGACACTCGTCATCCTCAGCGAAGGGCTTGACCTCTCTGTGGGTGCGCTGCTTAGCCTGTGCGGTGTGGTTTTCGCCATGACGCTGGGAACGGGGTTAGGCATGGCGGCTGCATTGCTGACGGCGGCGGCAGTGGGCATTGCGATCGGCCTGGTGAACGGCGCGCTCATCGCAAGGCTTGGGCTGCCGCCTTTCGTCGTGACGCTTGGCACGCTCGGCATCTCGCAGGGCATCGCGCTCGCCTTGACCGACGGCAACGCCGTAGTGGTCGGCACGCCCGCCGTCGCGCAGTTGTACGCGTGGTCGGTGTTCGGCGTGCCGTTTCCGGTGCTCTGCGCGCTGGCGGCCTATGCGGCGACGCATCTGCTGCTCTATCACACGAAGTTCGGCACCTACGTGTTCGCCATCGGCGGAAATCGCGAAGCTCTCGTGCTGGCAGGCGTAAAGGCAAGGGCATTTCACGTCGCGATCTATGCATTGAGCGGCCTCTTCGCCGGTCTTGCCGCACTACTGCTGGTTGGCCGTATGAACGCCGCGGAACCGACATCGGCGATCGGCATGGAGTTCGACGCGATTGCCGCGGTCGTGCTCGGGGGCACCTCGTTCGAGCGCGGCGAAGGCGGATTGTTCGGAAGCTTGATGGGCGTCGTGACGATCGGGGTGCTGCGCAATGCGCTCAACCTGCTTGGCGTCGAGTCGTCCCTTCAGGTGGTGTCGGTGGGCATGCTGGTCCTGCTCGTCGTCGTTGTCGACAGCGTTCGCAAATCCCGCGTCATCGGAGCGCAAGCATGAGTATCCAGAATCACTCCCGGTCCCTGTGGTCTCAAATGGGCCAGTTCGATGTCCGCCGTCGCGTGCGCGAGGAGCCCGCCGGGCTGATCTCCCGCGCGATACTGATTGGGGCGATCGCGCTGGCGCTTACGGTGGCGACTGACGGATTCGCCACCTCCGCGAACCTGCTGAACGTGTTGCGGCAGGCGAGCATGATGTTCCTGCTGGCGTCGGGCCTCACGCTCGTGATCCTGTCCGGCGGCTTCGATTTGTCGATTGCGGCCAACATGACGTTGTCGGCGTGCCTTGCCGCCGGCGTCATGAAGTCGGGCGGCTCCCCGGTGCTGGCTGTCGCGGCCGCGCTCGCCTGCGCCACATCGATCGGGTTGCTGAACGGGCTCGCCGTGACGTTCCTGAGGCTGCCGCCTTTTCTAGCGACATACGGGATGCTGTGGGTCGTGCAGGGGCTTGCCTATCACTACATGGGAGGAAGCGAAATCTTCGGGTTTCCTGAGGGATTTCGGGCGCTCGGCACCGGATTCTGGTGGCGCGTGCCGTTGCCGGTCTACATGATGCTGTTCGTTTTGATCGGCGGCACGGTCGTCACAGCCTGTCTGAACTTCGGCCGCGAGATCTATGCCATCGGTGCCAATGCCGAAGCGGCGCGTCTCTCCGGCATTCCCGTGCGGCGGCGCCGGATCGCGGTCTATACGATCAGCGGCCTGATGGCGGGGATCGCCGCGATCGTCTTCCTGGCCCGAGTCAACGCGGCGGACTCCGCGATGGGAGAACCGGTTCTGCTGCCGGCGATCGCCGCGATCCTGATCGGCGGCGCGTCGCTATTTGGCGGAACGGGGTCGTTGCTGGGCACGGTGTTCGGGTGCGTGATCCTCGCGGTGGTTATCGACGGGATGAACCTGTTGAACCTCAATGCGAACTGGCAGCCGCTGGTAGTGGGCGCTGTCTTGCTGATCGCCGTGCTTGCCGATGCGCTCGGCCGGCGGCATACGGAGAAGACCCGATAGACGGTCCCGCCCTCCGTCGCGCGTCGGAAACGGGTACCGCTGCCGCGTTGCCGGGCGCAACAAAGAGACGATTTGACAAGCGGCGAGACTTTTCGGCGACCGCGCATTAGAGAGTTTTCCGTAGCATCTATGTCATGACGCCGTATGCGGTGTGCCCTGATAACCGCGGTGAGGCATTGAACCATCGCGGTCAACAGGGCGAACGATTCGTTATCGATTTTGACTGCCACTGACCGGCATCGCTTCACCGACAAGGAATCGAGATATAAAAATAAATTCGCAGTACAAATCGACGAAAGATCGAATGCGAAATGCACCAGTTATTGGTTTGCTGACATGGAGGGGAATGGTGGAGATGAAAAGAAGGATGATCGCGGCGTCGGTCGTTGCGGCAATCAGCAGCACGGCGTTCGCGCAAAGCAGTGTCACGCTGTCGGGCAGGATCGATGAGGGCCTAACGTATGTCTCGAAAGACGGAGGGAGTAGCAACACGAAGATGGACAGCGGCGTGCTGTATCCGAACCTGTGGATACTCTCGGGCACTGAGGATCTCGGCGGTGGAAACAAGGCATTGTTCAAGCTGTCGTCGATTTACAACCTGAACAACGGCGAGCTCGGCCAGGCCGACACGCTGTTCGGGCAGCAGGCGTGGGTGGGCTTGCAGACCAAGTTCGGTACGGTCTCTTTCGGCAACCAGTTCGACTTGAGTGCCGACTACTTCGGGCAGTTCAACGTCAGTACGGCGGGCAGCGGCTATGCAATTCACCAGGGCGACTTCGACCACACCAACAACGACCGGCTGAAGAACTCGGTCAAGTACGTCAGCCCGACATTCGGCGGGTTCTCGTTCGGTGCCATGTACGGGTTCAGCAACACGGCGGGAAGCTTTCACGACAACAGCGGCTGGAGTGCGGGCGCGCAGTATGCGAACGGTCCGCTGGCGGTTGCGGCTGCGTACACCTATCTCGCGACCCCGACACTGGATCCGTACGCGCAGATCGGCACGCACACGTTCTTCGGTCTGCCGGTGGCGAGCGTTTCGAACAACGTCGCCACCGACCTCGCGCCGAATTTCCAGATTCGCTCGCTTGGCACGTTGGGCATCGGCGCGTCTTACGCGATCGGCGACTTCACGCTGTACGGCAACTTCAGCGACACGGTGCTGAAGTACTTGGACGAAACGTCCGTCATGCACGTCTACGAAGGGGGCGCCACCTGGCAGCTGACGCCTGCTACCCAACTGGTGGCGGGATATCAGCACACGACTTTCGAAGGACATGCGTGGAATCAGGTGACCGCGGCCGCGCTTTACTCATTGTCGAAGCAAACCCAGGTCTACGTGTCGTCGGACTACCTGAAGGCGTCGGCCGGCGTCGACCCGGTGATCGGTGCGAGCTTCGCGCCGTCGCTGGCGGGACAGCAGGTCGACGTGCGCGTCGGTATCTACCACAGCTTTTAGTCGAAGCTAGCGGTTCGCCGGCGGGCGTGCCGCGGGCGAGCGGCTGCAACATCCTGTCCCAGCTTTGGCTGGAGCCATCAACGAGTGTAGGAGGAGGCGAAACATGAAACGAGCATTGGGTGCAATCACATTGGCGGGCGCACTGGCAGCGTGCGCCTACGCATGGGCAAGCGACGCGGGTAACGCGCCGAAATGGCTCACCAACATCCCGATGACGAGCGCGAAGCCGTTCGGCTTCGACATCAGCGCGACGGCGGACGGTACCTATTATCTTGCGGACGGTTCGAACGCGACGCTCGACGTATTCGACGCGAAGACGATGACGCTGCGCGACCGGATCTCCGCGGACTTCGCCGGCATCGGCCCGAGCCACGACAAGTCGGGGCCAGCGGGCGTGATTCCGCTGCCGGGGACGTCGCTCGTCTACGTCGGCGACGTCAACGCGGTGAAGGTGATCGACGTGGCGTCGAAGCAGCTCGTCAAGCGCATTGAAGTCAGCACGACCGGAATTCGAGCTGACGAGGGCTGTCTCGATCCGCAGCATCACATCGTCATGTTCTCGAGCGGCGCTGAAGAGCCGCCGTTCGCCACCTTCATCAATACCGACACACAGTCGGTCATCGCAAAGCTCACTTTGAGCGACTCGACCGGACTGGAAGCGTGCGCGTATGACCCGAAGGGCAACAACTTCGTCCTCAACAACGACGGTACGAAGGCCAATCCCAAGGGAGAGGTCGATGTGATTCCGGTGGCATCGGTGCTGGAGGGCAAGCCAGTCGTGTCGAGCGCCTTCAAGTTGAAGGGCTGCGAAGGGCCGAGCGGCATCGCCATGGGGCCGGGCAACGACGCATTGATCGCCTGCGACCCAGACGAGGGCGGCAAGCAGTCCACCGTGATCATCGATCGCACCAACGGCACGACGCTCGCCGAATTGCCGTTCGGCGGCACGGACGAAGCCGTCTACGATCCGGTCTCGAACCGCTACTTCCTCGCCGCCGGTCACCACTCGGCGGACAACGTCTCGCGCGTGGGCAACAAGACAGCGAAGTTCGATCCGGCTCTCGGCATCGTCGACGCGAGCACGCGCAGCCTGGTTGCGATCGTGCCGACGGGCACCGGCGCGCATTCAGTAGCGGTCGACGGCGAATCGCATCACGTGTTCGTCCCGTTTGCCGCGGGCCCGTCCGAGCAATTCACGGGTACCGGCGTGTCGGTGTTCGAGAGCGAATGACGGTTTCGTCGTCGCGCGATTGAGGCGGCTTGCCCGTGGGACCGCCTGAGGGTCTCACGGGGTTTTTGGGGCACGCGGCGGTTTCGTCATCCCGAGTTCCGGTCCGGGCAGCGTTCACGGTTCAGCGTGCTGGGCCGCGTCAGGCGTGGATCGGCTGGCGTCACCCTGACTCTGCGGCGGAGGCTGGTAACGCGTGTGGTCGTGTTCGTGATCGACGTGAAAGCGATTGCCCGCAATTGATGGACCTGCCAGGAGCACCCCCAGCATTAGCGCAGCGCCATACATCAACGTTTTCATGATGGTTCTCCAGGTTCTACGTTACGCAAACCTGAAATCAAGGCTAGGCAGATTTCTCCTGCCGTTCTAACTCGTGAATACCCGTAAAAGTGGCCGATTTTAAAAACATTATGGATAACGATTCGAATGACGGACGCGAGCGACTATTCGGACGTGGTGGTAAGCGCCCGGGCTCTATGGTCACGGCATTCGGCAGACCCGCGCGTACGCTGCGGTGTGACACAAACGGATTGCGCAACAAGAAGGAGAGGGATGTGAAGTTCAGGTTCTTGATGCAGCGGCTGGCGCACGTGGCGATTGCGTCGTTGGGACTCGCGGGCATGGCTCATTCCGCGGCTGCCGACGAGACCGGCGCGCCCGCGCCGGCACTGACCTATTCGCTCAGCTTCGCGCAAACCGAAAAGCTGATCGGGCTTGCGGTCGCGGCAGCGAACGCGCGCCATCTCGCGATGAGCTTCGCGGTCGTCGATCCCGGCGGTCATCTGATCGCCGCCGCGCGCATGGACGGGGCGCCGTTCGCGAGCCTCGATTTCGCGCGCGGCAAGGCGTTCGCGTCGGTGGCGCTCGGCGGGCAATCGGGCACGACGCTCGAGCAGCGGTACCGCGACGATCCGTCGGAATACAGCAACGTGTCCGGCGCGGGCTATTACGCCCCGTTTCTGCCGGCGGGCGGCACCTTTCCCGTCTTCTCTAACGGACATTTGCTGGGCGCATTGGGCGCAAGCGGTGCGCCGTCGGCGAGTGACGACCAGGTGGTCAAGCAAGCGATCGAAGCGCTCGGCGCGAGCACCGCGCGTTGAGCGTGCTTTGTCATTGAAACTTTGTCAGGACGATTTATGACACGCAACACAGAGATTGACCGCTCAGCCGACAGGGCGGCGAGCGACATGGAGACGACGGGCACCGCGACGCAGGACGCGACGACGATCTGCCGGCGGACGATGCTGCGGCTCGGCTTCGGCGCGCTTGCCGCGAGCGCGGCCGGCTTTGCGGGCGCGGCCCGTGCGCAATCGAGCCATGCGGCCCATGCGGCCGCCAGCGGCGCGAGTCCCCATGCGGTGCGCGGCGGCAAGGTAGTTCGCCTCGTGCCGTCGTGGGACTCGGTTCAGGTCGGACGCATGGAGCCGAACGCGGCGCCGGCGGTCACGATCAATCCGGGCGATACCGTGTGGTACGACGGCACGTGGACCAATTGGGGCAACGAAGCGAAGTACGGGATGGGGTTCAAGGAACGCGAGCCGATCCGCAAGAAGTATCCGAACGGCGCCTTCTCGCTGATCGGCCCGGTCGTGATCGAAGGCGCGGAGCCGGGCGATCTCGTCGAATGCCGGATGCTGAAAATGCGGACCATCGACTGGGGCTGGAACTCGGCACCGCCCGGCGTCGGCGCGTTGCCGCACGATTTCAAGCCCTATCTACGCTACCTGAAGATCAACAGCGAGCGTACCGCTGCGGCGTATGTGCCGGGCGTCGACATTCCGCTGAAGCCCTTTCAGGCCTATCTCGGCACGCAACCGCCGGGCGACCGGCCGACCAGCGCGAACTTCGCAGGCAGCTACGGCGGCAATCTGGATTGCGCCGTGCTCGGCGTCGGCACCTCGATCTTCCTGCCGGTGCAGATGACCGGCGCGCGGGTCTGGACGGGCGGCTCGATGGGTGCGTCGGGCGAGGGCAACGTCGATCAGACCTCGATCGAGACGGCGTTCGAAGAGATGCGGATCCAGTTTCTGCTGCACAAACGCTCGGCCCTCGACGGACCGATGGCAGAGACGCCGGAGCACTGGATCGGCTTCGGCTTCGCCGACAGTCTGGACAGTGCGCTCGTCGCATGCCTGCGGCAGATGATCGGCTGGCTATCGGCCGCCACCGGCATCGCGCCGGAAGACTGCTATGGCATCTACAGCGTGGCGGGGAGTTTCCGCGTGTCGCAGTACGCGAATCAGACCGGCACCGTGTACGCGACCAAGCCGCCGAAAGGCATTCATTGCATGCTGCCCAAGCGCATTTTTTCGGCGCAACTGCAACAACGTATTTCGGCTTACACGCGGGCGTGACACGGCGTTCCTTTCCAATGTATCGAGCAAACGGCGGTGCTGGCGCTTCCGTGTTTCCGACGGGGGCGCGCAGGCACGCGCCGTGAGGAGTGGATGTGATGGATGTGAAAGACAAGAAGGCCGCGTTCGCGGACGATGTTTCAGCCGAAGTTTCCGCCGAAGTTTCAGCCGAAGTTTCCGCCGAAGTTTCCGCCGAAGTTTCCGCAATAGGCAGCATGGGCCGGTGTTTTGCGCTGGCGGTGTGCTTTCTCATCGTCGTGCTGGACGGATTCAATACGACGTCGATCTCGTTTGTCGTTCCGACGTTGGCGCGTGAGTGGCACCTGACGCCGGCTTTGTTCACGCCGGTGTTCGTCGCGACGAACGTCGGTGCGGCGATCGGATTCGTCGTCACGGGGCCGCTCGCGCATCGCATCGGACAGAGGCTCGTCGGCTTCGCGAGCGTCGTGCTGTTCGGCGGCTGCACGCTGCTCACCGTGTACGCGGGCGACATCATGAGCCTGTCCGCTTTGCGCCTGCTCGCGGCGATCGGACTGGGCGCGGCATTGACGATCGCCATCACGGCGTCGGCTGGCATCCTCGGCACTAAGCACAAGGTCGCCGCATCGATTCTGGTGACGACCGGCATGTCCGTGGGGGCCGTTATCGGCGGCGTTGTCGGCGGTCCGCTGATGCATCGGTTCGGTTGGCAATCCATCTTCGTGCTCGGCGGCACACTGCCCTTCATCGTGGTGCCCGCGTTTTACAGCGTCCTGCGAGCAGCCGGGCAGGCGAGCGGAGATCACGCGGCGGGACGGGGCGCAAATCAGTTGAAGGCGCTATTCAGGAACGGTCTTGCGGGCTACACATGCCTTCTTTGGCTGTTTTCCTTTCTGATCTTCATGGACGTCTATGCGCTGCTGTTTTGGCTGCCGACACTCCTGGTCGCATTCGGCTTCTCGCTCGATCATGCCCCGGCCGGGATGGCGGCATTCAGCTTCGGCGGGCTGAGCGGCAATCTGTTGATGACGGCGGCCGTCGCGGCGATGACGCTGAAGGGCAATCTGCGGATCAAGTCGGCGCTGACGATCGGCGTGGCGTGCGTGATCGCCAGCATTGCGGCGCTGAGCCAGGCCGCCTTGCCCCCGCCAGGCGTGCTGTTGCTGATCGGCGTCATCGGCGCGGGGCTTGTCAACGGCATCATGGGACAAACTGCGCTCGCGGTTGCTTTCTACCCGGCGAACCTCCGCGCCACCGGTGTGGGCTGGGGCCTCGCGATGGGACGCGTCGGGTCGTTCGTTGGCCCGGCGATCGGCGGTGCATTGCTATCGCTGGGCTGGGCGCCGCGCGACATTGTCCTGACCGCGATCCTGCCGGCGCTTGCCGCGATCGTTACGCTCGTTGCATTGTCGTTGGCCGGGCGCCGGGCGGGCAGTCGGGCAAGCGGACATGCGTTGGTGGAGCACTGAACCGCCAACCACCGCTTTCGTTTTTTTAACTCAACTCGAAATCACGTTTCAATCATGAAAATCATTGCTTATGCGGACGCGGACCGTGCCGCGCTTGGCGTCGTCACCAGCGCGACTCACTTCATCGCCGTCCACGATATCGCTCCTGACTTACCCACCCGTCTAATCGATATCCTCGAAATGCGCGATGGCCTCGCGCGATTGCGGCAAGCGGTCGAGGGCAAAACAGGCAATCGGGCGCTCGCCGACGTGACCCTCAAGCCGTTCCTCGATCGGCCGAACGCGATGTGGGCGCTGGCCCTGAATTTCAAAAGCCACATCGCAGAAACCGGCTTGCAGACCAACGCCAACTATCCGCATCTGTTCATGCGCACGGCGGCGTCGTTCGTCGGTGCAGGAGAGCCGATAGTCGCGCCGCCGGACGAAGTGGCGCGCGCATTCGACTACGAGGGCGAACTGGCCGTCGTCATCGGCAAGCCGGGGCGCTATATCCCCGTCGAGCGTGCCATGGAGCACGTTGCGGGTTACACCTGCCTGAACGAAGGTTCGGTGCGCGAGTATCAGATGCACAACCGGCAATTCGGCTTGGGCAAGAATTTCGAGGCATCCGGCGCGTATGGCCCTTGGCTGATGACACCCGACGAGTTCGGGGATCCGCAACGGCACAGCGTAATCACGCGCGTCAACGGCGTCGTACGGCAGCGTGCGCCGTTGGACGACATGCTGATCGATGTTGCCAGTGTGATCAGCTATCTGAGTCGCGGCTATTCTCTGCGCCCCGGCGATCTCATTGCGATGGGCACGCCCGGCGCACTGAAGCCGCAGCCGGACGATGCGGAGGGCCTCGATCTGTCGCGGCAATACGGGCCGTTCCCGACGCCGGGTCTGGTGCACATGCGGCCGGGAGACTGCGTGGAGGTCGAGATCGACGGGTTAGGTGTTCTGTGCAATCCGGTGATCGCGGAGGCGTCGTACGCCGGTGCCGAGTGACGGATGCCGCCTGCGGCGGCGCGGGACGGCGGCGCCGTTTTCGGGCGATCAGCCTTCGCGCGTAGTCAGCGTGACCGAGTGCCGCCGGAATTCGCTCGGCGGCACGCCCATGTGCTGCGCGAAAAAGCGCGTGAAGTGACTGTGTTCCTCGAAACCCAGTTCGTCTGCGATGTCGGCAAGCGGCTTGTCGCTTGCGCCGAGCAGTTGGATCGCGTGCGACATGCGCACCCAGTCGATGTAGTGCTGCGGCGAAATCCCCATGCAGCGCCGGAACTGCTCGAAGAATCGCGATCTTGAAAGCCCGACCTCCGCGGCGACTTGCGCGACTGTCGGGTTCGCGACCGGAGACCGCTTGATGAAGTCGAGCGCCTTGCGGATCCGGAAGTCGACCGGACGACGTGAGGGCACGATGGCTGTTGTGAGCGCGGGGTCCGCGAAATCACGTCCGAGCGCCTTGATCAGGTCCTCCAGAATCGGCAGGCAGCCCTCGTCGTGTGCAACGAGATGATTGGTGATCGCGGCGGCGAGACGGTCCACGTGGTGACGCACATCCGGCGTCACCACGACCAAGCGGTTCGGGAAGAGATCGGCCGATCCGTTGTCGGCCAGCTGCAACCTGTCACGCAGCCACGATGGTTCGATCACCAGCGACAGGATCAGCGACGCCATTTCGCCGTTGCCGTCTTTCGCATGCTCGACCCAGGGGTTCAGGCAGATGGCGCGTTCGGCGCTCAGCGTGCAGTCCTGTGACCCGATACGGAAATCGCAATCGCTTCCGCCCAGCTTGAACAGGAACTGGTACTGCGAATGCGCGTGAGCGACGAGCGGACGGATGATGAAGTTGACCGTTGCGCGGCCGAAATCGCCTCGCAGGATCCAGACAGGCTTTTCTGCATTCTCTGCATCGGTTACTACGGTCGGCATACCCAAATTCTCTCGTAGCGCAACGGCCAAACAAGTGCCATCACGCGTGTTTCGATCCAATGCTTGCGGCAAGCATCCCGTTGCGCGCGCACTGCTGGTTCCGGTATGCGCGCACGAACGTCACTTAATCAAATGCCTGTTAACACGTCAATCGGTGAAAACATGTTGGCACCATTTCCGCTGCGTAGTCGCACTTGAGCGGAAGAATGATTCATGTGCTGCCGGCGGCGCGGGCGATTGTCGGACGAATTGGTCAGTGATCGGCGCCTTCGGTCAAGCGCCGAGAGAGCGGCGACCCTATATTGAGAGCCACGCGCATCGTCGCGCGAACAGAACGACTCGACGCTTGACGAGAGGCAAGACATGGGATGGTTTGAACGCGAAGGAATCCGCTTTGCTTATGAGGAATTCGGCCCGCGCGCCGCACCGACGATCGTGTTCAGTCACGGCTTCCTGATGGACGGAGCGATGTTCCAGCCGAACGTTGCCGCACTCTGTGATGTGTTTCGATGCGTCGTTTGGGACCAGCGCGGCTTCGGTGCGACCGGACCGACCGATCGCAGCTTCAGTTACTGGGATTCCGCTCGGGATCTGATCGGTTTGCTCGATCATTTGGAGGTCGATTCGGCTTCGCTTGTTGGCATGTCGCAAGGTGGATTCCTGTCGATGCGCGCGGCGCTGCTCGAGCCCAACCGTTTTCGCGCGCTCGCGCTGATCTCGACCCGAAGCGATCTGGATGCCGAGCCGGTGAAACAATCGTTCGAACAACTGAAGAGCGAATGGGCGCGCCATGGTGCGGCGAACGTCGCGTCGCAAATGTCCGCTTTCCTGTTCGGCCCGGACTATTGCGCTTCGGCGTGGACCGCGAAATGGCTTCGAATGAGTCGCGACCATTTCGAGCGCCCGGTCGATGCGCTGACGACGCGAGACGATATTACACCTCGCCTCGATAGCATTACGCACGCGTCGATGGTGTTCCATGGCCGGGACGATGCTGCGATCAGCCCGAACTGTGGCGAGGCGCTCGCCTTGGCGCTGCCGAACTGCAAGGGGCTGGTGCTAGTGGAAGGTGCCGGGCACACGCCGAATCTGACGCACGCCGCGAGTGTCAATCCGGCGCTGCGTGAGTTCCTGCTGCGCTACGGGCGCTGATGTGCGACTGCGGCACGGTATGTGAACGTGACTCGCGGACGATGTTTCAATATTTGAAACGATTACATCGCGAGGCTTCGCCACGCAGGTTGGCGCGCTTGGTTCGGGCGTCTAGTGTCTTGGTCCGTCAACTCTGTCGCCACTATATTTGCACTAAGATTCACCCTGCGGGATGGGTAGGGTAGTTCCAGTCGCGGCTGTGGAAAATCCGCTTCACAAATGTCTGGGGAATTTAACAAGTGGGGGCGGGGCCCGCGAGCGACTAAGCAATTATCCATGGCGACGCACGAACATGCGGGGCATTGATGGTTCAGATCGGCAAACTGCACGTCAATCTCGAGCGGCGGGAGGTGAGCCAGGACGGTGCGCCTTTGCGCATCAGTTCGCGTGCGTTCGACGTCCTCGGTCTGCTGATCGAAGCCAACGGTGCGCTGGTGTCGAAAGAGGATCTCATCAGCCGGGTCTGGCCCGACACGATCGTCGAAGAAAACAACCTGCAGGTCCAGATCACTGCACTGCGCAAGGCGCTCGGCGATGACCGAGAAATGATCCGGACCGTGCCTGGGCGAGGCTATCAACTTGTCGGGGCCTGTGCGGAACTGCACGACGAGCGTCAAATCGCGCAACGCGAGGCGATACGAAATCTGCCTGTCCAGATCGATCTGATCGGCCGCGAGGCGGCAGTCGCCGAGATTGCTGCGATGCTGGCGCAAACGCCTCTCGTAACGCTGGCTGGAGCCGGTGGAATAGGCAAAACCAGCCTCGCGATCCGCGTGGCGCGCGAGTTCGGCCAGCGGTTTGAGGGCGGCGTGCGCTTCATCGAACTGGCGCCGCTATCCGATCCTGGTACGGCGCTCGTTGCGGTGGCTGAAGCGTGCGGGGTGCGCTGCGCCAGCGGAGCGATTAGTGCCCGCTACATCGCCAGGGCTCTTGCGCAGTCGCCTTGTCTAGTCGTTTTTGACAACGCCGAACACGTCGTCGACGTGGTCGCTGGACTGGTCGACGCATTGTTGCCTTATTGCCCCCCGCTCAACGTGCTCGTGACAAGCCGGGAACCCCTGCGGGTGGCCGGGGAGTCGATTTACCGGGTCCAGCCGCTCGAGGTCGCCGCTGACGACGCGCCGCTCGAGCATCTGCTGTCGTCTTCTGCCGTGCAACTCTTCTTGCGGCGCGCCCGTGCGCTGGCGTGCGACTTCGGCACGAATGCCCGAAGCGTGTGCCTGATCGCCGCGATCTGCCGTCGCCTCGACGGCATTCCGCTTGCGATCGAGCTGGCAGCGGCACGCGCGGTAGCGCTCGGGGTGGCGGGCGTGCACGCGCACCTCGACGACCGTCTGCAGTTGCTCGCGGGCGGGCGCCGTAACGCGCTGCCGCGCCATCAGACGCTGCGGGCGACCTTCGACTGGAGCTACGCGTTGCTCGACCCGACTTCCCGAGGGGTGTTCCGGCGGCTCGGCGTATTCGCCGGCGCGTTCACCTTCGAGGCGATCTGTGCGTTGGCCGTGGACCGGGAAATGGCAGTCGCCCGCGTGATCACCAGCATCAGCGAGTTGACCGAGAAATCGCTGCTCAACGTCGAGTATGAAGATGGCGTGGCGCGCTACCGGCTACCCGAATCGACGCGTGCCTATGCGCTCGAAAAGCTGCGCGACGAAGGCGAGCTTCAGTCAGTCGCCGAGCGTCACGCGCGGTTCCTGCAGCGGCGCTTCGACCGCGGGCTGCTTGCCGGCGGATGCTCCCACGAGCGCGCGGCGCGATCGGAGCTGAGTCAGGCACTGGACGATGCGCGAGGCGCATTTGACTGGGCTTTCTCCGCCGAGGGCAGTCCGCAGCTCGGCATCGCGCTCGCAGGCGCACTGGTCGGTCCGCTACTCGAATGTTCATTTCTCGACGAGTGCCGCACGCGCGCGAGCCGGGCAATAGCGGCAATCAAGGAACTGCCGGCCGGCAGCGTAGACGCAAGCTGCGAAATGCGCCTGTGCGCGGCACTGGGCTGCGCGCTGCTGCATACGAGCGGCCCCGTCAGCCGGGCTGCGCAACTGTGGCGGCGGGCGCTCGAGCTTGCCGCGCAAGTCGGCGATCTGGACCATCACCTTGGGGCACTCTGGGGGCTCTGGAATACGATGCTGGCGTCTGCCGACGTCAAGGCTGCGACGGAGTATGCGACGCGCTATCAGCAGTTCGCGGCCGAGCATGGCACCGAATGGGAGCGCATTCTCGGCGAGCAACTCGTTGCCATCACGCATCATTGCCTCGGGCTGCACGAGCAGGCGCGCGTCAGCCTCGAACATGGGCTCGAACGGCTCGCTGCGCTCCATGACGACGTGCCGCATAGCAACCTCGCCCCTGACCCCTTCATTTTGATCAACGGCGCGCTCGCACGTATTGCGTGGCTGCAGGGCCGCCCTGATTACGCGATGACACTGGTCAAGCGCACCGTGGACCGGGTGCGAGGCGACACGCTCGAGCCGTCGCTGAGCCACGTGCTCGCGGTGGTCGCGGTGCCGCTCGCGTTGATGACGGGAGACGTGCTCGCCGCGGACCGTTACCTTGGCATCCTGCGCTCGCAGGTGACGCTCCATCGCTTCGATGTCTGGCGCGAGCACTGCGACTGCCTTTACGTGCTGCGGGACATGCTGGGCGGCTACGGCGATCGCGCGCTGCCGCGTCTCGAGACTGCGCTGGACGCGCTGCTCGCACGCGGTTTCAGGCGCTTGCTCGCACCCTTGCTCGCGGCCTGCTCGCAAGCGCTTGCCGCGTGCGGACGGATCGAAGAGGCGCGGGCGAGGCTGGCCGACGCGCTAGGCTGGTGTGAGCAGATGTTCGTTCCCGAGCTGTGGCGGGTGATGGGGATCGTCGAACTGGAGGACGCCCGGCACACGTGCGCAGGCGGACGCTCCGACATGCATGAGGCGTGCGCGCTTCAATGTTTCGAGACCGCGATCCGGATCGCGACGGAGCACGGCGCCAGCATGTGGGTGCAGCGAAGCACGGTCGCGCTTGCGAGGCTCTGTGTCCTGCAAGGGCGCCGCGCAGAAGCGTCGCACCGGTTGCAGGCGCTCTCCGCTATGTTAGATGCGCAATCGGATGCGGGCGACGACCAAGAGATGCGTGTATTGCTGGGCGAGCTGGAAGCGGTTGCGCCTGCGGTTCACGGGCTTCCTGCGGCAACCGGGGGGAACGCGGTGTCGTCGTGCGGCGGCCAGCCGCCGCCGAGCGATTTGTAGAGTGCGACCAGCGAGAGGTCGCTGTCGCGGTCGGTCTGTGCCAGCTTGTCCTCAGCAGCGTACAGCGAACGCTCGGCATCGAGCACCGAAAGAAAGTCCTCGAGTCCCTGACGGTACAACCGTGTCGCGACCGTGACCGCTTCGCGGTCCGACGCTGCCTCTTCGGCGAGGCGCTCGCGGCGGATGCGCGACTGGCCATACGATGCGAGCGCGGTCTCGACATCGCGCAGCGCTTCGAGCACGGTGCGCTGGTAGGACGCCGCGGCCTCGTCGGTGCGTGCTTGTTGTGCCTCGACGCCGAAGCGGACCTTGCCGGCATCGAAGATCAGCCAGCGGATGCCGGGGCCGACCGACAGGTAGCGGCTCGGGGCGGTGAGGAACGTGGAGGCTTCGAGGCTCTCCACGCCGGCCGCGCCTGTCAGGTAAAAGTGCGGATAGAGGTCGGCTTTGACCACGCCGATGCGCGCATTCGCTGCCGCGAGCCTGCGTTCCGCAGCGCGAATATCGGGCCGGCGCTGCAGCAGCTCGGACGGCAGGCCAATGGGCACATCGGCGATGGGAGAGGGGATCGCGCCCGGCGCATCGAGCTCGGCGAGCAGCGTCTCCGGTTGATGCCCGACGAGCGCGCCGATCCGGTAGATTGCCGCACGCGAATCGGCGGTCAATTCCGGCACGACGGCTTCAGTATCGGCGACCAGCGCCTGCGATCGCAGCACGTCGAGGCGCGACGCAAGGCCGGCGTCGAACTGAGAGCGTGTGAGCGCCAGCGCGTCGCGCTGGGTGGCGAGGTTGTCGCGCGCGACCGCGAGCCGCCGTTGTGCGCCGCGCAGCTCGACGTAGTTGCGGGCGATCTCGGCGACCAGTGTCAACATGACGTCGCCGCGCTCGGCGAGCGCCGCTTGCCACGAGGCGTCGGCGGCTTCGATGCCGCGCCGATTGCCGCCGAACACATCGATCTCCCACGACGCGTCGAACCCGGCCTGCCACAGGTTGCCGTCGGCGCCCGGGCCGAGGCCCCCCGGCGGCACGCCGGTCGGTACGTTCGCACTGCCGTGCGTGCGGGCGTAGGCTGCGCCCGCGTCGGCTTCGGGGTACAGCGTGGCGCCCGCAATGCCGCGCAGCGCACGCGCTTCGCGCACGCGTGCTTGCGCCGCTGCGAGGTCGGGCGACGCTTGCAGCGCTTCGCCGATGAGCTGGTCGAGGACCGCGTCGCCAAAGTTTTGCCACCACGCATCGAGTGGAGCGGCGGGCTCTAGTGCCGTCGCTGCCGTGACCGGCGCAGGTTCCGCAAAGCTGTCGGGCAGGGTGATCTTCGGCGGGACGTAGTCAGGCCCGACTGTACAGGCGCCGAGCATGCAGAGCATCCACGCGGACACGGCGAGCGGCCGCCGCCATCGGCCGATCGATCGGCATGCCGCTATCGCTAGTTCAGAAATCCTAAC
>DATGHJ010000283.1:0-4985 GCA_035308085.1 Trinickia sp.
CAGCCAGCGTCGCAGCAGGCGCGGGGAAGGTCTGCTCCGCGGCCACCGCCTGCGCCTCATGCGGCTGCACCGCCTTCTGAGCGGCCCCGCCGCCGAACGGAATCGCGAGACAAACGGCCAGCATCACCACGAAAGTCACCATGGTTTCCTCCGCAACGCTACCCCCGCGGATGGCCGCAGTGCGGCCGCGGCAACGAAGCGCGCGGCCTGTCATGTCCATCGTGGAAGACGTCGATTCGAAGGAAGCACGAACGACATTGCGACCGCATCGCCGCCAAGGCCCGGCATTTTGCGGCGCGAAGCCGCGCGGATCGCACCCCAAGGTGGTCGCTTTTCCTGCGTGTTTGATTTCTATTTATACGCAAGCGGCGGGATGGAAAACGCCAACCGCCCGCATGAAGGCGACCAAACGCTCGAAATTGGCGCGCGGGGGCGAACGCGAATAATCAGAGGCCGAGGAACGCGGCAACGCCCACGAGCGCGCCAAAACCGGCCACGCCATAAGAGGCGATCTGCAGCCACCGCCGCCGCGTGAGCAACGTGATCGCGGCGAGCGAGATAGCGATCTGCGTAAGGGTGGTCGCCTGGGCCCAGCGGTGATGGTGATGCAGTTGCTCCTCACTCATCCTGTCCGCCTCTTCGACCGATTTTTCCAGCGCCTGCGCCTTGGTGAAAATCTGTTGCTTCTGCTGTATGTACTTGTCGACGTCGGCCGCGAACTTCGCACGAGCTTTCGGATCGCTTGCACTGAGCGACGCGCCGAGCTCCGCGAGATTCTCTTTCTCGCCCTTCGCCTGGTAGTAGCTCCACTGATTCGCCGCCTCGGTCTTGCGAATCGCCGCTTCGTTCTTGTAGAAGAGCGCAAGCCCCTCAGTCGAGCTGCCCTGATACGAAAAAATGGCGCCGATCGTCGCGAGGATCGCGGTCATCACCGCGATCCGGCTCGCAAACGGGTCTACCTCGCCGTGCCCCTCGTGGCCGCCGTGCCCGGGGTGCTCGAGGGCTTCGTCGTGCGGGCCGCGCACTTCAAATTCGTCCGACATACTTTCTTCGCGCGAGAATAAGTTAGGATGGGTGCTCAGGCGCCATTGTGCGGCCGCTCTGCCGCGGGACTTTATCAGGATCCGTTTCCGAATGGCAGCTGTTGCGGCCCCTAAGTACCTTGGTTCTCAACTGAGCCGCCGCCTCAGCGGTCCCCCTGTCGTCCGCCCTCTGCGGCCCAGCCGACACGGACGCGCAATACGCCTGGTGTATCCTTAACTGTCTGCAACAACGCGCCCGGCGCCGCCGCGCGCATCACCATGAACGACTCTTATCCCAGTCGACGACACACCGACAAACCGCAAGAAAAGCGCTCGCTGCTCGAGCGCCTGACCGACTTCATCTCGCCCGAGCCCGATTCGCGGGCCGAGCTGCTCGAAATCCTTCAAGACGCGCACGAACGCAATCTGATCGACGCCGATTCGCTGTCGATGATCGAAGGCGTGTTCCAGGTCTCCGACCTCAGCGCGCGGGACATCATGGTTCCGCGCGCCCAAATGGACGCGATCAACATCGAGCAAAGCCCTGACGAATTCATTCCGTTCGTGCTCGACAAAGCCCACTCGCGCTACCCCGTGTACGAAGGCAACCGCGACAACGTGATCGGCGTGCTGCTCGCGAAAGACCTGCTGCGCTACTACGCCGAAGAAGAGTTCGACGTGCGCGGCATGCTGCGCCCCGCGGTGTTCATCCCCGAGTCGAAGCGCCTCAATGTGCTGCTGCACGACTTCCGCGTGAACCGTAACCACATCGCGATCGTCGTCGACGAATACGGCGGCGTCGCGGGCTTGATCACGATCGAGGACGTGCTCGAGCAGATCGTCGGCGATATCGAGGACGAATACGATTTCGACGAGGAAAGCGGCAACATCATCGCCTCGCCGGACGGCCGCTATCGCGTGCGTGCGCTCACCGAGATCGAACAATTCAATGAAACATTCGGCACGCACTATTCGGACGAAGAGGTCGACACGATCGGCGGGCTCGTCACGCATCATTTCGGGCGCGTGCCGCACCGGGGCGAGAAAGTCCGCATCGACGACTTGATCTTCGAAATCCAGCGCGGCGACGCGCGCCAGGTCCATATGCTGCTCGTGCGGCGCGACCCGCTCGCCGGCCAGCGCGAGCGCGAAGCGCAGCACGTGGAGACGTAAGCCCTCGAGCCGCATCAGCGTCAGCGCGTCCGGCCACGGCGGGCGCGCCGTTTTGTTGAACCCAGCTTGACGCCCATCGGGCATACCCGCGAACCAATGGCCGAACCCATTTCCTCCCGTCTGCGCCGCGGCGTGACGCCCGCCGCCGCAGACTCGAGCGGCCGTGCGCTGCCGCTGTGGCACTACCTCGCCGCGCTCGCGGCGGGCGCCCTCAACACGCTTTCGTTTGCACCGACGCCGCACGGCGGCTGGCTCGAAATCGCGATCTTCGTATTCCTGTACGCGTGGCTCACGCGCACGACCGGCTGGAAAAGCGCGGCCTTGACCGGCGGCGCGTTCGGCTTCGGGAACTTCGTGACGGGCGTCTGGTGGCTCTACGTGAGCATGCACGACTACGGCGGCATGGCCGCGCCGCTCGCGGGCGCGGCGCTCGTGCTGTTTTCGCTCTATCTCGCGGTCTATCCCGCGTTCGCCGCCGGGTTGTGGTCGTTCTGCGCCGGACACGCTCGCAATGGCAACACCTCTGACCTGCCGTTCTCGCCGACCTGGCACGGCGCGTTCGCGTTCGCGAGCGCATGGGCGCTCGGCGAATGGCTGCGCGGCACCGTGTTTACCGGCTTTCCGTGGCTCGCGAGCGGTTATGCGCAAGTCGACGGGCCGCTGGCGGGTTTTGCACCCGTGGCAGGCGTCTATGGGGTCGGCTGGGTGCTCGCGCTGGTTGCCGCGCTCATCGTGCAAGCGTTCGTGCCATTGCGCGGCGGCCGGCTCGCGGCGGCGGCCGCGCCGTCGTCACAGACCCCGGCGCCCGGCCGCCTTCGTCCGGCACACGCAGTCCTGCCCGCCATCGTCGCGGTCGCGCTCACCGGGAGCGGCGTGTGGCTGTCGCAAGTCACCTGGACCTTGCCGGCCAACGCGCCGCTCACCGTGCGGCTCCTGCAAGGCAACGTGAAGCAGGAGATGAAATTCGATCCGGTCGGCATCACGGCCGCGATCGCGATGTATCAGCAGATGATCACCGAGAAGCCTGCCGATCTCGTCGTCACGCCCGAGACGGCGATCCCGGTGCTCGTCCAGCAGGTGCCGGAAGACTTCGCCCGCGCCGTGCGTCAATTCTCCGACACGACCGGCACGTCGATCCTGTTCGGTGCGATCGGCGGCACGATTACGCCCGAAGGCCAAGTCGTCGACTACACGAACAGCCTGTTCGGCATCACGCCCAATTCCCGCGATCTGTACCGCTACGACAAGCACCATCTCGTGCCCTTCGGTGAGTTCGTGCCATGGGGCTTCCGCTGGTTCGTCAACCTGATGAACATCCCGCTCGGCGACTTCGCGCGCGGCGCGCCGGTGCAAAAGCCGTTCATGGTCCACAGCCAGCCGGTCGACGTCGATATCTGCTACGAGGACATCTTCGGCGAGGAGATCGCCCGGTCGCTGCGTGACAACGCGGTGCCGGCGGGCGTGCTCATCAACACGACGAACCTCGCGTGGTTCGGCAACACGATCGCGCTCGACCAGCACCTGCAGATCGCGCGGATGCGCTCGCTCGAAACCGGCCGCCCGATGCTGCGCGCGACCAACACGGGCGCCACCGCCGCCATCGACGCTCACGGCAATCTGATCGGCCGCTTGCCGGTGTTCACGGCCGGCTCGCTCGACGTGACGGTCCAGGGCACCTCGGGCAACACGCCGTACGTGACGAGCGGCAACAACACGGTGCTCGCGGTGTCGCTGATCCTGCTCGCGCTCGGCTTCGCGTTCGGGCCGGGAAGGGTGCGAGAAGGGTGACGGGCGGTAGGCAATCCCAAGAAGTTAGCGAAAGAACGGCGAGTCCTGGGGCAAAATATAGCCGAGTTCCATTGCCTTGCAGATTGCGTGGGTCCGGTTGGAAACACCAAGGACGCGCAAAATGTTGGCGACATGGTTGTCGACCGTGCCTTCGGCAAGCTTAAGTTGCGATGCAATTTCCTTGGTAGAGCGTCCGCGATGCAGAAGCGATAGCACATCTTTCTGGCGCCGCGTTAATCGTCCGGCGGGATGCGAATTCGATGTGAACTGCGGAAACACGGCGCGTCCGTCGAGCACTGACTTCAAGGCGGATGTGAACCTGTCGACGGGCGATGTTTTCACGATGTAACCGATCATGCCCATCTGCTTGGCTTCGGCTATCCAAGATGGATTATCAGACGCGGTAACAATGGCGCACCGATTTGCGGCATCGAATTCCTGCAACTGTCGTGCGAGTGAAAGCCCATGGGCGCCGGGTACGTTGATATCCACGAATACCCTGAACCAATCGGGAAGCCGGTGGAATTCCTCGGCAGCGCTTCCTGCGCAACCGCAAATCGTGAACGTCAAAGTTTCGTCGATTTTCGATAGTAAGGTTTGTGTTGCAAGCGCAACCATCGGGTGATCCTCGACGATTAGAACCCGTTTGCTTTGGCATTGCGTACGCATTGGCACGTCATTCATGGAGTTCATCCCGCTTGATCAGTCATGCGAACTATTCTATCGAACGACTACCAAGCGTGCAGTCTACCTCATCCGGCGGCACGAGCCGATGATTGTCGAGTCCTGTACCAAGCCTGACTCCGGGGTGGACGCCGCGTGGCCACCACCGCGCTCTTCGAGCCTGCCGCTAGGCTGTCGTCGCTCCATCAACCCTACCGGCCTGTTCTGATACCTCGTCCACGTCCCCTGCTTCACGATCTGCCTGTAGCCGCGCGTACTTGGCCTTGACTTTTATAGCGTTGCGACACGGACGACCGACGATCCGCGAAAAAGCATGAG
>DATGHJ010000284.1:0-6056 GCA_035308085.1 Trinickia sp.
GGGCCTGCACGGCGGCGCCTGCCGCTTGCGGGCCGGCGTCGTCGGTCTGCGTGCCGGCGGTTTCGCTCGACCGGTTGCGCCACTTGTCGATGGCGGCGCGCCAGGAGGCCCGGCGGGGCGCGGTGGTCCTATTCGCTTCCATGTATGTTGTTGGCGACGGGTAGTCTCATTGCGGCCGGCCATTGGGGCTTGCCCCAAAGCCGGCGGGTTTTCGCGAGGGGCGGCGCCGGCTGCCGCTGGGTGGGCAGTCCGTGATGCCTCTCATCAGAACAAGATATCGGCGGTGCCTTGAATTTCTTTAATGCGGCAAACCCACAATACAGGCACGGTTTTGGTTCGTCTGCAGAAACGATAAATTTTGAGACAATGCTGCGCAGCATGCCCGCCCGCCATGCTTACCAAGCCTTACATGCGGACTTGATTGAATTCACTGAGCTCCGACTCATGGTCGAAAACCCGTCCACGCGCACGACGCAGGAATCCGAATGCGTGTACCTGGGGCGCCAGCCGATTATCGAGCGCAACGGCGCGCTCAATGCGTACGAGCTGCTGTTTCGTTCGAGCCGTCAAAATTACGCGCTCGTGACGAACGACGCCCAGGCGACCGCCCAAGTCGTCGCGCGCACGATCGGCGGCATCGGCGTGTCGGCCGCGCTCGGCGCGCATCGCGGCTATGTGAACATCAACCGGGAGCTGCTGTTCGACGACATCATCCACGTGATGTCGCCCGAGCGCTTCGTGCTCGAGGTGCTGGAGACCGTGACGTTCGACGCGCCGCTGATCGCGCGGGTCAACAAGTTGCGCCGCGCGGGCTATGCGGTGGCGCTCGACGATGTCTGCGAGCTGTCGGACGGGTTGCTCTCGACGATCAACCATATCGACATCGTCAAGGTCGACTTTCTGCAGACACCGCGCCCAAAGCTCGCGGCGCTCGCGCAAGCCGTGCGCGCGCGCGGCAAGACGCTGATCGCCGAGAAGGTCGAGACGCAGGAGGACTTCGCGCTCGCGCGGCGGCTCGGCTTCGACATGTTCCAGGGCTACTACTTCGCGCGTCCGCAGGTGCTGACCGCGCGCCGCACCGATCCGTCGCGGCGCTCGCTGTTGCGCATGCTCGCGCTCCTCGCGAGCGATGCGAAGCTCACCGAGCTCGAAGCGGAGCTCAAGCTCAATCCGGAAGTCGTCGTGCAGTTGCTGCGACTCGTCAATTCGAGCGCGTATGGGCTCGGGCGGCGCATCGCATCGCTGCGCGAGGCGATCATCGCGGCCGGCACGCGCCAGATCGCGCGCTGGGCGCAGTTGCTGCTCTATGCCGACAGCGGCGATCTGCCGTGGCGCGTCGATCCGCTCGTGCAGCTCGCGGGTGCCCGTTCGCGCTTCATGGAACTGGCCGCGAGCCGCGTGCGTCCGGAAGACGAGCGTTTCGTCGACGCCGCGTTCATGACCGGCATCTTCTCGCTCGTGCACGTGGTGCTCGGCGTGGCGTCGCCTGCCGAGGCGCTCGACAAGCTCGGGCTCGTCTCGGAGATTCGCGACGCGATTGTCTACGGCGTCGGTCCGCTGGGCGCGCTGCTGGCGATCGCGCAGGCCGCCGAGGAGGGCGGCGCGGAGGGCGGCGCGGAGCGGCTGACGGCTGCGGCGCGGCTCGCGCACGACCCGTTCGCGACGCTCACGCCCGAGGTGCTCGCCGAGTTGAATCTGGCGGCGGCCGCGTGGTTCAGCGTGCACGCGCACGAGTGATGTCCTTATCCGCCGGTGGTGACCGCACCGCGCCGAACGCGAATTTCCCGAGCGTGGTCCAATGGAGATCGGCGCGGCTCGCATGGCGCGCAGGCCCGATGCACGCGCCTGACGGCCGCGGTGTCGGCGGGCGCCGCGTGGTGCGCTGCATCGATTGAGCCGTCCAATGTTTCGAGGGGATGTCATGAAGCGAAGAGCAGGGCTGATGGCGAGTGCGGTGGCGTTGGGCTTGAGCTTGACTTTGGGTTCGCTCCCGGCGCAGGCGGAGCTCAAACCGGGCGACAAGGCGCCGGATTTCAGCACGCAAGCGTCGCTCGGCGGCAAGACCTTCGACTACTCGCTTGCCGACGCGCTGAAGAAAGGTCCGGTGGTGCTGTACTTCTATCCGGCGGCCTTCACGAAGGGCTGCACGATCGAAGCGCATTTGTTTGCCGATGCTGTCGACGAGTACAAGCAATACGGCGCGACCGTGATCGGCGTGTCGCACGACAACATCGATACGCTGACCAAGTTCTCGGTGAGCGAATGCCGCAGCAAGTTTCCGGTCGCGGCCGATCCGGACAATCACATCATCGAAGCCTACGACTCGGCCATGCCGATGAAGAAATCGCTGGCGAACCGCGTGTCGTATGTGATCGCGCCAGGCGGCACGATTATCTACACGTACACGAGCTTGTCGCCGGACAAGCATGTCGAGAACACGCTGCAGGCGCTCAAGAATTGGACGGCGACGCATAAGCCGCAATGAGCTGAGCGCGCAGCCGCGCATGGCTGAATCGCCGGTGCATCGGTCGCGGTGGCGGAGCGCCGAGGGATGCCGGCATGCGCTGAAAGCTTTTTGTCGGTAATGCTCGCATACAAACATATCGTTGACCGTAACGAATGTAGAAAGCAAAAGGGGGCATCCTATCCATCGAGCCGAGCGCCACGAGCGCATCGGCCGGCTTAGGTTCGTCGCAGTCCGCAAAGGGGTTTCCTTTGGACGAGACACGTGTCAGAAGAATGTCGCGAATCTTCTCGGCAGCCGGCATCGTTTTGCTGCTGCTGATCGGCGTGCTCGTTTTCCGCTTTTTCTACGGTGCGTCGCACCAAAGCGCGCCGCCGCCGCCCGCGACGCCGGTCAGCGCGGTGGCCGTCAAGCTCGCCGACGTGCCCGTCTACATCGATGCGCTCGCAACCGTCGTGCCGACGCGCTCGATCACCGTCATCACCCAGGTCAACGGCATTCTGAGTTCGGTCGATTTTGTCGAAGGCCAACATGTGCGGCGCGGACAGATCATCGCGCGCATCGACGCGCGCGCGCTTCAAGCGCAGCTCGAACAAGCGAAGGGCACGCTCGCGCACGACCGCGCCGCGCTCGCCAACGCGAAGCTCGATCTCGCGCGCTACCGCGTGCTGATCAAGGCGGGCTCGATCACGCAGCAAACACTCGATACGCAGGTCGCGACCGTCGCGATGGACGAGGGCACGGTGGAGTCCGACGCGGGCAACGTCGCGAATCTCGAAGTGCAGGTCGGCTATTGCACGATCACGTCGCCGGTCGATGGCGTGGTGGGCTTGCGGCTCGTCGATCCCGGCAACTACGTGAGTTCGACCGCCACCACCGGCATCGCGGTCATCACCGAGCTGGAGCCGGCGACGCTCGTCTACGCGGTGCCCGAGGACTATCTCGGCGAGATCCATCAGGCGATGGGGCGCGGCGCGGTGACGGTCTACGCGTACGACCGCAACAAGAAAAGGCTGCTCGCCACCGGCAAGCTGCTCGCGCTCGATAACCAGGTCGACACGACGACGGGCACCGTCAAGGTCAAGGCGATCTTCGAGCACGGCGGCGAGGTGCTGTTTCCGAATCAGTTCGTCAACGCGCGCATGCAGGCGGACACGCTCGAGCAAGTGCCGATCGTGCCGACCGCGGCGATCCAGCACGGCGCGACCGGCGACTTCGTGTTCGTCGTCGGCGCGGGCAACAAGGTCGCGCTGCGCAACGTGAAGTCCGGGCCCGCGACGGGCGACGACACCGCGATCCTCGACCATGGCTTGAAGGCCGGCGAGCGCGTCGTCACCGACGGCGCCGACAAGCTCGACAACGGTTCCGTCGTCAAAGTGGTGAGCGCGGGGACGCGCTAGCCCAAGCGAGCATATAGGGGGCCATCGTGAACATTTCGCGTCCCTTCATTGAACGGCCGATCGCGACCACGCTCTTGATGGTGGCGGTGCTGCTCGTCGGCTTGCTCGCGTATCACCTGCTGCCGGTGTCGGCGCTGCCCGAAGTCGACTACCCGACGATCCAGGTCTACACGCAATATCCGGGCGCGAGCCCTGAGGTGATCAGCTCGTCGATCACGTCGCCGCTCGAGCGTCAGTTCGGCGAAATGCCGGGCTTGATGGCGATGCACTCGACGAGTTCGAACGGCGTATCGGTCGTGACGCTCGAGTTCGATCTGTCGCTCTCGCTCGACGTCGCCGAACAGGAAGTGCAGGCGGCGATCAACGCGGCGGCGAGCTTTCTGCCCGCGAACCTGCCTTATCCGCCGGTCTACAGCAAGGTCAATCCGGCCGACGCGCCGGTGCTGACGCTCTCGCTCACCTCCGACTTGCTGCCGCTCACGAGGATCGAAGACCTCGCCGATACGCGCCTCGCGCAGAAGATCTCGCAGGTATCGGGCGTGGGGCTCGTGACGATCAGCGGCGGGCAGCGGCCGTCGGTGCGCATCGAGACCAACGACGGCGCATTGAACGCGCTCGGCCTCTCGCTCGACGACGTGCGCACCGCGCTCGGCGACGCCAACGTGAACCAGGCGAAGGGCAACCTCGACGGCAACTATCAGGCGTATTCGATCGGCGCGAACGATCAACTGCGCTCCGCGAGCGAATACCGCGATCTCATCATCGCGTACAAGAACGGCGCGCCGATCGAGCTCGCGCAGATCGCACGCTCGGTCGAAGGTCCGGAGAATCCGCAACAGGCCGCGTGGACCGACAAGACGCCGTCGATCCTGCTCTCGATCCAGCGCCAGCCGGGCGCGAACGTGATCGAGGTCGTCGACCGCATTCAGCGCCTGTTGCCGCAACTGCGCGCGTCACTGCCGGGCACGCTGCACGTGAGCGCGCTGACTGACCGCACGCAAACGATCCGCGCATCGGTGCGCGACGTGGAGTACGAACTCGCCACGGCCGTCGCGCTTGTCGTGATGGTGATCTTCCTCTTCCTGCGCAACGTGCCCGCCACCGTGATTCCGGCGGTCACGGTGCCGCTCTCGCTGATCGGCACGCTCGCGCTCGCCTATGCGTTCGGTTTCTCGCTGAACAACTTGACGCTGATGTCGCTGACGGTCGCAACCGGCTTCGTCGTCGACGACGCGATCGTGATGATCGAAAACATCGCGCGCCACATCGAGGGCGGCGAGGCGCCGTTCGCGGCGGCGCTCAAAGGCGCGAAGCAGATCGGCTTCACGATCGTGTCGCTGTCGGTCGCGCTGATCGCCGTGCTGATTCCACTGCTTTTCATGGGCGATATCGTCGGGCGCCTGTTCCGCGAGTTCGCGATGACGCTCGCGGTGGCGATCGTGATCTCGGCGCTGATCTCGCTCACGCTCACGCCGATGATGTGCTCGCGCATGCTCAAGGAGCGCGACGAAACCCAGCGCGTCGATTTCTTCGACCGCGTGAACCGCCGCTATCTGCGCGCGCTCGACTGGGTGCTCGAACGCCGCGCGATGACGCTCGTTTCCGTGCTGCTGACCGCGGCGCTCACGTTCGTCTGCCTCTACGTGATGCCGAAGGGCTTCTTCCCCGAGCAGGACACGGGGATCATCGAAGGGATCTCGCAGGCCGCGCCGACGATCTCGTTCAAGAACATGGTCGTCAAGCAACAGCAGCTCGTCGCGCAGATCCTGAAGGACCCGGCGGTGACGAGCCTGTCGTCGTTCGTCGGCATCGACCAGACGAGCCCGACGATCAACCAGGGCACGATCCTCATCAACTTGAAGGACAAGGGCGACCGCCCGAGCAGCGCGGCGGTGATTCGGCGCCTGTCGGACCTCAACGCGGGCAGCGCGGGCATGCATCTGTTCCTGCACCCGGTGCAGGACCTCACGCTCGACGACACGATTTCCGCCACCACGTACCGGCTCGGCGTGGTCGCGGTCGATCCTGCCGTCGTCGCGACCTGGGCCGCCAAGATGGTCGCCGCGATGAAGGCGGACCCGGCGTACGCCGACGTGCAAAGCCAGGCGCTGCAGCAGGGCAACGAGGTGATGCTGACGTTCGACCGCTCGAGCGCATCGCGCCTCGGCATCACGCCGCAGCAGATCGACGAC